>NZ_JBBCBW010000008.1:0-236408 GCF_037204085.1 Variovorax sp. CCNWLW235
TCGAACTCGGTGCCCTTTTGCAGGTTGTTCAGGTTCACCACGTAGGCGTTGTGGTGCTTGCCGTAGTGGTACTCGAGAGTTTCCTTCGAGTACTCGGGTGCCAGTGCGTCGAGCGCATATGGCAGGGGTGGGAGCACATGTTCCATGGTTTTTTCTCGTGGGTTGGTTGCGGGGAATAAAGGATTCTAGAAAGGAATTACGCACCCGGCGTCGGACGTGGTCCCGTCTCGCCGGGCCTGACGGTCAGGTCGACCGAACCATCGGCGAGCCGCGCAACCACGGCGTCGCCCGCGTTCAGTTTCTTCGCGCTGACGATCGCGCGCCCGTCGGGGCCAGTGAGCCAGGCGTAGCCGCGCTGCAGCACCAGGGCCGGGTCGAGCAACCGAAGGCGCGAGGCCACGCGCTCGAGGCGCTCGCGCCGCTGTGCCAGCGCGCGCTCGAGCTTCAACGGGAAATCGGCCGAAATGGAGCGCGGCACATGGGCAAGACGCTCGGCTCTCGATCGCAATGCGTAGTGCAGCCGCTGGGAATGGTGCGCCAACCGAAGCTGCTGACGCGCCACGAGCGCCGAGGGACGGCCGAGTCGCGCCGCCGCCTGGTCGAGCCGCTGGCCCAGCACGTCGAGGCGCGCACCCACCGCATCGCCGAGGCGCTCGTCCAGAAGGTCGAGCGCACCGAGCCACATCGCCTGCGGAGCACTGACGAGTTCCGCCGCCGCCGTGGGTGTGGGCGCGCGCAGATCGGCGCAAAAGTCGGCGATGGTGAAGTCGGTTTCGTGCCCCACGCCGCAGACCAACGGCACCGGGCTCTGGACGATGGTGCGGGCCAGGGTTTCGTCGTTGAAGGCCCAAAGGTCTTCGATGGAGCCGCCGCCCCGCACCAGCAGGATCACGTCGACCGGCGGCTGCAATGCATACAGTGATTGCAGCGCACGAACGAGTTCAGCCGGCGCACCTGCGCCCTGGACCGCTGCAGGCGCCAGAACCACCGGAATGTGCGGTACGCGGCGCCGCAGCGCCGTGACAACGTCGTGCAAGGCCGCTGCGCCGAGCGAGGTGACCAGGCCCACCGAGCGCGGCATGGTGGGCAGGGCCCGCTTGCGCGCGGCATCGAAAAGCCCTTCGGCTTCGAGCCGCGCCTTTCGCTGCAGGAACTGCTCGAACAATGCCCCTTGCCCCGCGCGCTGCAGGCTTTCGACCACCAGTTGCAGATCGCCGCGCGGCTCGTAGACCGCCAGGCGCCCACGCACCTCGACCTGGTCACCGTCCCGCGGCGAAAAATCGAGCAGGCCGGCCGCGCGCCGGAACATCGCGCAGCGCAGCTGGCCGGACGCGTCCTTGAGCGCGAAGTAACAATGTCCACTTGAGGCGCGCGAAAAACCCGAGATTTCGCCGCGCACCGTGACGGGGTTGAACCGCGCGTCGAGCGCATCGGCAACTGCGCGGCACAACGCGCCGACAGCCCAGATCCGGGGGCCCGGTGTGGCATTCGGTTCACGCAAGTTCACAAATCGCGCAAGTGGCCGGCAGCCACTCTTCCACAGTGAGCGGCCACCCACCGCCGGTGAGCCCCTGATGCGAAACAGGCGCACGGTTTGTCGTGCAAACTGTTGATTTCATTGAAAAAAGTGCTGCTCAAAATTCAATCGATCTAATGGGAGGCCCGTCCCATGCGGGTCCGGAGCTGTTGCGCATCGGGTTAGTCACAAAGTTATCCACAGAATCTGTGCGTCTTTGCTTACATACAAACAAGCCGCGTGGCGATGGTGAGCTCGGTGGATAATCGCCGCGCATTTGCAGTCTACGGGCCGGAGGATTTTCTTGTTTTCCATCATAGTTGCCGCGGGCTGGCCGATTTGGCCATTGCTCGCTTGTTCGGTCATCGCGCTCGCGCTGGTTATAGAACGTTTCACAAGCCTGAAGACCGTGAAGGTCCTTCCGCCAAAACTGCTCGACGAGGCGATGACCGTTTCGCACGGCGCAGTTCCCGGCCCGGACGTGGTGACCAAGCTCGAACGCAATTCGATGCTCGGCCAGGTGCTGGCCGCCGGGCTGCGCGCGCTCAACGCCAACCCGCGCTGCACCGAGGACGACCTGCGCGCAGCCATGGAAGCCTCGGGCCGTACCGTGGCGCACAAGCTGGAGCGCTACCTGCCCGCGCTGGCGACCATCGCGTCGGCGGCACCGCTGCTCGGGCTCCTGGGCACGGTGATCGGCATGATCGAGATTTTCGGCTCGCAGTCGCCCGGAAGCGGTGCGGTGGGTTCCGGCAACCCGGCGCAACTGGCGCACGGTATTTCGATTGCGCTCTACAACACGGCCTTTGGCCTGATCGTGGCCATTCCGACGCTGATCTTCTGGCGCTATTTCCGCAGCCGGGTCGACGAATACCTGTTGAACCTCGAACTGTCGGGCGAGCGCTTTGCGCGCCACCTGAACGCGCTGCGGAAATGATGGTCGCCTTCACGCTCGCCACTGCCGCGCCGTCCGACGGAGACCTGGCATGAGCCGCGGCCGCATGCATTTCCGCCACGGGGCGCGGGACGAGCCCGAGATCAACCTGATCCCGTTCATCGACGTGCTGCTGGTCGTGCTCATCTTTTTGATGCTGTCGACCACCTACAGCAAGTTCACCGAGATGCAGCTGCGCCTGCCGACGGCGGACGTCGATTCGCAGCGCGACTATCCCAAGGAAGTAATCGTGGCGGTGTCCGCCGACGGACGCTACTCGATCAACAAGACGCCCGTGGCCGACCGCAACGTGGCAACCGTGGCTGCTGCGCTCGGGGCGGCAGCCACGGGCGGCAAGGACAGCGTGGTCATCATCAGCGCCGATGCCAGCAGCCCGCACCAGTCCGTGATCACGGTCATGGAAGCGGCGCGCCGCGCGGGCCTGGTGCAGATCACCTTCGCAGCCCAGTCGACGGCGCAAGCAGGACGCTGAGTGCCGCCCTACGGCCGCAGCAGCAGTACCGGCGCACCGGCCTCTCGGCTGCAGCGCGCCTGGCTGCAGCGCGGTGTGCTGGCCTGCCTGCTGTGGCCTCTGTCGCTTCTTTATGCGGCGCTTTTTGCGGTGCGGCGCTGGTTCTACCGGCTCGGCTGGCTGAAGGCCGAGCGCGTACCGGTGCCCGTGATCGTGGTCGGCAACGTCATCGCGGGCGGCGCCGGCAAGACGCCGGTCGTGATGGCCGTGGTTCGGCATCTGCAGGCCCGCGGCCTGCGCGTTGGCGTGATCTCGCGTGGCTACGGCCGCCGGACCAGCGACTGCCGTGAAGTGCTGGACGAAAGCGATCCGCAAGATGTCGGCGACGAGCCGGCGCTGATCCGCCATGCCACCGGTGCGCCCGTTTTCGTGGCGCGGCGCCGCGCCGAAGCCGCTCAAGCCCTGCTGGCACGGCACCCGACAACCCAAGTCATCGTGAGCGACGACGGACTGCAGCACCTGGCGCTTGCGCGCGATATCGAGATTTGCGTGTTCGACGACCGCGGAATCGGCAACGGCTGGCGGCTGCCCGCCGGCCCCTTGCGCGAGGCTTGGCCGCGTCGGTGCGACCTGGTGCTTCACAGCGGCGAGCGGCCGGCATTCGGCGGCGGCTACACCGCCACTCGCGCACTGGCGCACGGCGCCGTGGCGAGCGACGGCAAACGCGTGCCGCTGAGCACCCTCACCGGCAAGGCGGTGATTGCCCTCGCAGCCATTGCACGGCCCGAGGCGTTTTTCGAAATGCTGCGGGCGCGCGGCCTGACGCTGGCCGAGACGATTGCGCTGCCCGACCACTTCGATTTCGATGGCTGGCAAGCCCCTTCCGGCGCCGGACACCTGCTGCTCTGCACTGAAAAAGACGCGGTCAAGCTGTGGCGCAAAGCTCCCGGCGCGCTTGCCGTGCCGCTGCAGTTTGCACCCGCGCCGGAATTCTTCGCCGCGCTCGACGCAAAGCTATCATCGCTCGATGGATACCAAGCTGCTTGAACTGCTCGTCTGCCCCGTCACCAAGGGCCCGCTGACCTGGAACGCCGAAAAGCAGGAGCTCTGCTCGCGCAGCGCCCGCCTCGCCTATCCGGTGCGCGACGGAATTCCGGTGCTGCTCGAGAACGAGGCGCGCACGCTGTCCGACGAAGAGCTGGGGCTGTGAGCTTTACCGTTCTGGTGCCGGCGCGCCTGGCTTCGACCAGGCTACCCAACAAACCGCTGGCGGACATCGCCGGCTTGCCCATGGTGGTGCGCGTGGCGCAGCGGGCGGGCCGATCGACCGCGCTGCGGGTGGTGGTTGCCGCGGACGACCTGTCCATCGTCGCGGCCTGCAAGCAGCACGGCGTGGAGGCCATCCTCACGCGCCAGGACCATCCGAGCGGCACCGATCGCCTTGCCGAGGCCTGCGAACAACTCGCGCTCGATGGCGACGACATCGTCGTCAATGTGCAAGGCGACGAACCGTTGATCGATCCCGCGCTGATCGACGCTGTTGCGTCCGCGCTCGCTCTTCGCCCAGGAGCGGCGATGAGTACCGCGGCCCATGAGATCGATTCGCTCGACGACTTCCTGAACCCGAACGTGGTGAAGGCGGTGCTCGACGTACAAGGCAACGCGCTGTACTTCAGCCGCGCACCCGTTCCTTGGTGGCGCGACGGCTCGGTCAACCGCGTGCCGACTGCGCTGCCCAGTCCGGCTCCGCTGCGCCACATCGGCATCTACGGGTACCGCGCGGGCTTCGTGCGCAAATTCCCGTTGTTGCCACCGGCTCCGGTCGAGGCGACCGAAGCGCTGGAGCAACTGCGTGCGCTCTGGCACGGGCATCGCATCGCGGTGCATGTCACCCATGCGGCTCCCGGGCCGGGCATCGACACCCCTGAAGACCTGGCCCGCGTGCGCGCACTGTTCGCGGCCAGCCCCGCCCCCTGAAGCGGGCGCCGCACGAGCGGCTGTAACGGAAATTCTTCACGCTCACGCATGCTATCCTCGACGCAATTCCGCCTTGCACGGCTCCCGGGCCGGCGCTTGGCGCGACACAAGATCTAAGAACCGTCCGAGGACACCATGAGACTAATTTTGCTGGGCGCGCCCGGGGCGGGCAAAGGCACGCAAGCGGCCTTCATCTGCCAGAAGTACGGCATTCCTCAAATTTCGACCGGCGACATGCTGCGCGCAGCCGTCAAGGCCGGCACACCGCTCGGCCAACAAGCCAAGGCGGTCATGGAATCGGGTGGCCTGGTGAGCGACGACCTCATCATCAACCTCGTGAAAGAACGCATCGCGCAACCCGATTGCGCCGACGGCTTCCTGTTCGACGGTTTCCCGCGCACCATTCCGCAGGCGGACGCCATGAAGGCAGCGGGCGTCAAGCTCGACTACGTGCTCGAAATTGACGTGCCCTTCAGCGACATCATCGAACGCATGAGCGGCCGCCGCTCGCACCCCGCATCGGGCCGCATCTATCACGTGAAGTTCAATCCGCCGAAGGTCGAGGGCAAGGACGACATCACCGGCGAAGAACTGATCCAGCGCAAGGACGACGAGGAGGAAACCGTGCGCAAGCGGCTCGAGGTGTACAGCCAGCAGACGCGTCCGCTGGTCGACTACTACTCGGCCTGGGCCAAGGCCGATCCGGCCTCGGCGCCTAAATACCGCGCCATCAAGGGCGTCGGCACGGTCGAAGAGATCACCCAGCGCGCACTGGCCGCACTGAGCAACTGAAGTTCAGCAGGCCGGCGGGCTGCCTTGGCAGCTTGCGCGCCTGCCCGCTTGTGCCCGCGGCCCCTCAGGCGGTTGTTCCGATCAGTTCCAGCATCAACGCGATCCGCGCCTTGACCGGCGTCAGGGCACCGGCATCGCGCAGCTTGTCATCGGGCCTCGGAAGAATGCGCCCGCTCGCGCAACGCGTGGCGCGCAGCACGGCAATCCCCGCGTCCTGCGCACGAAGCGCGGCAGCTTCCAACGCATGGTGCACCGTGCCGTTGCCTGTCGCGGCCAGAACCAGGCCGCGCACCGGCTCGGCGATGCCCGCCGCGCGCTCCTGAAGCAGCAAGTCGACGATAGTGCCGGTCGCACCGGCGTGGCTGGTGAGAATTTCGACCCTCGGCCATTGCATCGGCGCGCCCTCGCCTGTTTCGAGAATTTTTGAACTCCTGCCTGTCGGTGATTCAGGCCAGTCCCGCAAACGCCGAACCGCCCCCTCTTCCACATAGCCGACCGGACCGGCATCGCCCGAAGCAAACGCATCCTGCCGGTAGGTGTGCACCTTCTGGACATCGAAGGCGCTGTGGATCGCGCCTGCGCAGACCACCGTCACGCCCCGCGACGCCGGCGTGGCCGCGACCGCGATGGCGTCGCGCACGTTCTGCGGGCCGTCGGGCGAGAGCGAGCTGGCCGGACGCATGGCGCAGGTCAGCACCACGGGCTTGCCGGGCGCAAGCACGGCCTGAAGAAAGAAGGCGGTTTCCTCGAGGGTGTCGGTGCCGTGCGTGATCACCACGCCGGCCACATCAGCCTCTGCCAGCCAGAAAGCGCAACGTCGGGCGAGCTGCAGCCAGACACCGGGCTCCATGTCCTTGCTGTCGAGCTGCGCCACCTGCTCGGCCGCAAGCGCCAGGCCTTCGGGTGCTTCGATGCCGCCGAGCAGGTCTGCCACACCCACCTGGCCGGCCGTGTAGCCGATGTTGTCGCCGCCGCTGGCGGCACGGCCGGCAATGGTGCCGCCGGTTCCCAGAACCACAATGCGCCGCAGGCTCGGCGAGAGCGAATTAACCATGGCTTGCCAACTTTTAAAAACTGGTTAAAAATACAGGTACTGGATATCTAGCCAGTGCCGCAAGGAACAACATATGCAGTTCGCCGTGAAGCTTACCGCCCGCCAGCAGCAAATCCTGGACTTGATCCAGAGCGCCATCGCACGCACCGGCGCTCCGCCCACGCGGGCAGAAATCGCCAATGAGCTGGGCTTCAAGTCGGCCAACGCCGCTGAAGAGCACCTGCAGGCGCTGGCCCGCAAGGGTGTGATCGAACTCGTCAGCGGCACCTCGCGCGGCATCCGGCTCAAGGGCGACGCGCTGCGGTCGCTCAACGAGTCGCGCCATCGCGAAGGCAACCAGTTCTCTCTCTCGCTGCCCGGCATGGCGCAGCTGGCACTGCCTCTCATCGGCCGTGTTGCGGCGGGGTCGCCCATCCTCGCGCAAGAACACGTCGACCAGACCTACTACGTCGAGAACACGTTGTTCCAGCGCCAGCCCGACTACCTGCTGAAGGTGCGCGGCATGTCCATGCGCGACGCCGGCATCATGGACGGCGACCTGCTGGCGGTGCAAGCCACCAAGGAAGCCCGCAACGGCCAGATCGTGGTGGCCCGCCTCGGCGACGAAGTCACGGTCAAGCGCCTGAAGCGCAACAAGCAGGTCATCGAGCTGCACGCCGAAAACCCCGACTACCCGACCATCGTGGTCCAGCCGGGCGAGCCGTTCGAAATCGAAGGCCTGGCGGTCGGTCTCATTCGCAACACCATGCTGATGTAGGCCCCGCGCCCTGCCTAGAGCAGCACCCCATCCGGTCGCAACAGGTGGCGGGCGTATGGCGCTAAGTCGCCATCACCCTGTTGCGCCCGATCAAAGAAATCCTGCCTGTGTTCAACCTCAGACTTTTTTGGAGTTCACATGGGAATCGCCCTCCTCGCCATCGTTGATTTGTGGATGCCGCTGCAATCGCTCGCAAGCCGGCTGCTGCCGGCGCGCCGCCCGCACCGTCGCGACAGCGGCAGTGCTTCCGCAGGCTTGCGCTACGTCGCAGTCCGGCCGTCGTGCACGGCCCGGGCTCATGGTCCGGCCGCCTCTGATGCGGCAGCACCCGCACCTGTACGGCCCCTGCGCGTTATTCGCGTGGTGGACGGCCTGCAAGGCGAAAAGCGCAGCACCAACCGCATGGTGATTTCCGGCCGCATGGCCGACGTTTGCGCCGAACTCGACCGCCTGGCGGCACTGGAGGCCATGGAAACCGTGAACACCGCGCCAGCCTCCACACGCCTGCATTGAGGCCATGCAACCCCCGGTGACCATTGCCCGGGGCGGGTATCCAAACGTTCACACGCGCGTCATGCCAATGCTGCGAGGCACAATGGCACGCCATGAACATTGTGATCCTCGACGATTACCAGGACGCCGTGCGCAAGCTGCGCTGCGCCACCAAGCTGGACGCGTACGCGGCCAAGGTCTACACCAACACGGTCAAGGGCATTGGTCAACTGTCAATCCGCCTGAAAGACGCCGACGTGATCGTGCTGATCCGCGAGCGCACCCATATCTCGCGCCAGCTGATCGAAAAGCTGCCCAAGCTCAAGCTCATTTCGCAGACAGGGCGGGTGGGCAACCATATCGACGTCACAGCGTGTACCGAACGGGGTGTGGCCGTGGCCGAGGGCACCGGCTCCCCCCAGGCGCCCGCCGAACTCACCTGGGCGCTGATCATGGCGGCCATGCGGCGCTTGCCGCAGTACATCAGCAACCTCAAGCACGGCGCGTGGCAGCAATCGGGGCTCAAATCGGCTTCGATGCCGCCCAACTTCGGGTTGGGCTCGGTGCTCAAGGGCAAGACGCTCTGCATCTGGGGCTACGGCCGCATCGGCCAGTTGGTTGCGCGCTACGGCCAAGCCTTCGGCATGCAAGTCGTCATCTGGGGCCGCGAGGCAAGCTGCGCCAAGGCCCGGTCCGACGGCTTCCAGGTGGCGCAGAACCGTCACGAGTTCTTTGCCGCCGCCGATGTGCTGTCGGTGCACCTGCGGCTCAACGAAGAAACCATGGGCTTGGTCACGCTCGAAGACCTTTCGCGCATGAAGCCGACAGCGCTTTTCGTCAACACCTCGCGCGCGGAGCTGGTCGAGCCCGACGCCCTGCTGGCGGCGCTCAACCGCGGCCGGCCGGGGCTGGCGGCGGTCGACGTGTTCGAGAGCGAGCCGCCGCTGCAGGGGCACGCGCTCCTGCGCCTCGAAAACTGCATCTGCACGCCGCATATCGGCTACGTGGAGCAAGACAGCTACGAGAGCTATTTCGGGCAGGCCTTCGACAACGTGGTGAGCTTCATCAAGGGCAACCCCACCAACATCGTGAATCCCGGCGCGCTGCAGGTTCGCCGGTGATTTCATGAGCCGCCGGGCCGCCCCAAGGCGAATACCGCAGCCGAAGGCGAAGGTCCTTCAGTGAGCCGGCCTGCGCCCCGGGGCGCGCTCTGGGCGCTGCTGGCCGGCAATTTCGTGATCGGCACGGGCGTGATGGTGGTGCCCGGCACGCTCAATGAAATCAGCACGTCGCTGGCGGTTACCGTTGCTACCGCGGGCCAGCTGATCACGGTTGCCGCAGTGGTGATGTGTCTTGGCGCACCGTTGCTGGCGGCGGTGGTCGCGGGCTGGGACAGACGCCAGCTGCTCGCCCTCACCCTCGTCTGGTATGCCGCCGGGCACGTCGTTGCGGCTTTGATGCCGAGTTTCGGCGCCCTGCTGCCGGTGCGCATGCTAACGGTGGTAGCGCCTGCCATCTTCACGCCGCAGGCCGCGGCCTGCGCGGGCATGCTGGTGCCGCCGGAGCAGCGCGGGCGCGCCGTGACGTTCGTCTTTCTCGGCTGGTCGATGGCCTCGGTGCTGGGCCTGCCGCTCGGCGCGCTGATTGGCGGCCACCTGGGCTGGCGCATGGCTTTCACGGCGGTCGCAGTGCTCAGCATCGTGAGCGCGGTGTCGATCTGGCTGACGCTTCCGCGCGGCATCCGCCCCGCGGCGCTCACAGCGGCTGCATGGTCACGCGTGCTCCGCAGCCCGGTGCTGATGGGCATTGTCTCGGTCACGGCGTTGCAGGGTGCCGGGCAGTTCGTCCTGTTCAGCTACTTCGGCCCCATCCTCAAGCAGAACTTCGGCGCCGACCCCACCACGCTGAGCCTGATGTGGGCCCTGTTCGGCGTTTTCGGGCTGCTGGGCAACATGCTGGTGAGCCGCTTCATCGACCGGGTGGGTGCGGGCCGCATGGTGCTGCTGACAAGTTCGCTGATCGCGCTCAGTCTCTTTCTCTGGCCGTGGGCCGGCACGCTCCCCTGGCTGGCGGCCGTTCTCGTGCCGTGGGGCCTGGGGTGCTTTGCGACCAACTCGGCGCAGCAGGCGCGGCTGGTAGGTTTGGCGCCTGCTCTTGCGCCGGGCTCCGTGGCGCTCAACAGCTCCGGCATCTACATCGGCCAGGCGATGGGCGCCGGGCTGGGCGGATGGCTGCTCGCCAATGATGCGGTGGCATGGATGAACTGGGTCGGCCTCGCCCTGCTGCTGCTGGCCATCGGCTCGAGTGTGGCCATCGATCGCAGCCGCCGCGCGGCCTGAAGGCCGGGCCTCGCGTAAAACCCGGGAAGCCGCTGCGCCCGGTGGCTGCAAAATCGAAGGCTGTGCACGCTCCGCGCCCTCGCCTGCCCTCAGGCCCGGATACACCTCAACCAGCGAAAATCTTCTTCCAATGACAGTGAACTACACCCGGATCGGCGTCGTCGGCGCCGGCGCCATGGGCCGAGGCATCGCCCAGATTGCAGCGCAAGCGGGCAGCGAAGTGCTGCTGCTCGACAGTTTTGAAGGTGCCGCGGAACGCGGGCGTGAAGCCCTCGCGGCCCAATGGAACAAGCTGCACGAGAAAGGCAAGATCGACGCCGCGGCGCGCGATGCGCAAATCGCCCGCGTCAAAGCGGTCGATTCGGTGGCAGCCCTGGCCGCCTGCGACCTCGTGATCGAAGCGGTGGTCGAAGACATCGAGGTCAAGCGATCCCTGTTCCGTGAGCTCGAATCGGTTGTTGCACCCACGGCCACGCTCGCCACCAACACCTCGTCGCTTTCAGTCACGGCCATCGCGGCCGGGCTCAAGCACCCGGAGCGCGTGGCGGGCTTTCACTTCTTCAACCCGGTGCCGTTAATGAAGGTGGTCGAGGTGGTGGCGGGCTTCAAGACTTCCGCCGAGGTCTGCAAGCAGTTGGCCGGCTATGCAGTGCAAATGGGCCACAGCGCCGTACAGGCGCAAGACACCCCCGGTTTCATCGTCAACCATGCCGGCCGCGGCTACGGCACCGAGGCGCTGCGCATCGTGGGCGAAGGCGTGGCCGACTTCGCCACCATCGACCGCATCCTGAAGGACCAGGCCGGTTTTCGCCTTGGCCCGTTCGAGCTGATGGACCTGACGGCGCTCGATGTGTCGCATCCGGTGATGGAATCGATCTATCGCCAGTACTACGAAGAGCCGCGCTTCCGCCCGAGCGTGATCACGGCGCAGCGGCTCGCTGCGGGCGTGCTCGGCCGCAAGACGAACGAAGGCTTCTACAACTACAACGACGGCGTGATGCAGCAGCCCGCCGAAGCCGCGCCGCCGACCGTGGCGGCGCTGCCTTCGGTCTGGGTTTCGCCGCGTGCGGCGCGCCGTGCCGAGCTGCTGCGGCTGGTAAATGCCCTGGGCGCCCAGATCGACAGCGGTGCCACGGCCGCGCCCACTTCGCTCATCCTGGTGGCGCCGCTGGGCTTCGACGTGACCACCGTGGCTGCGGTCGAGCGCCTGGACGCCACGCGCACCATCGGCATCGACATGCTGATCGACGATGCCGCCACCAAGCGCCGCGTGCTCGCCACCAACCCGGCCACGCGGCGCGACATCCGCGATGCGGCGCATGCCCTTTTCGCGCGCGACGGCAAGGCCGTGAGCGTGATCCGCGACAGCGGCGGCTTCGTCACGCAGCGTGTGATCGGCACCATCGTGAACATTGCTTCCGACATGTGCCAGCAGCGCGTGTGCTCGCCGGCCGATCTTGAAACGGCCGTGCAGCTGGGCCTGGGTTACCCGCGTGGCCCGCTGGCCATGGGCAACCTGTACGGCCCGACCAACATGCTCGAGGTGCTGTTCAACCTACAGACCGTCTACGGCGATCCGCGCTATCGCCCGAGCCCGTGGCTGCGCCGCCGCGGTGCGCTCGGCCTGAGCCTGCTGCACGAAGAAGAATAAACAGACGCCAAGTCAAGAAAGCACGACACCGATGACCGCCGAACTCAAGAGCACCAGCGAAGGACGCACCATGGTGCTGACCATCGCCAACCCGACCCAGCGCAACGCGCTGGGCCCCGAGATCTACGCCGCAGGCATCGAGGCGCTCAACGGCGCCGAGAGCAGCGACGAGATCCGCAGCGTCGTCATCGTGGGCGAAGGCGCGTGGTTCTGCGCCGGCGGCTCGCTGCAGCGGCTCTCCGACAACCGCCAGCGCGACCCCTCGGTGCAGGCCGAGAGCATCGAGGGCCTGCACAACTGGATCGACTCCATCCGCACCTTTCCCAAGCCGATCATTGCGGCGGTCGAAGGCGCGGCGGCGGGCGCGGGCTTTTCGCTGGCACTGGCCTGCGACTTCGTGGTGGCTGCACGCGACGCGATTTTTGCGGCTTCGTACAGCAATGTGGCGCTCTCGCCCGATGGCGGCCTGAGCTGGCACCTGGGCCAGGCATTGCCGCGCCAGCTGGCCAGCGAATGGCTGATGGCCGGCGAGCGCATCGGCGCGCCGCGGCTGCATGCGCTCGGGCTGGTCAACGAACTGAGCGAAAACGGCCAGGCGCTCGCAAGTGCGCTGGCGTTTGCGGCCAAGCTCAACGCCCGCGCACCCAACTCGCTGGCCAGCATCAAGGAGCTGCTCAGCGAGGCGCGCGGCGCCACCTTCGCGTCGCAGCTCTCGCAGGAGCGCGACCACTTCGTTCGCAACCTTCACCACCCGAATGCCGGGATCGGCATTGCCGCGTTTCTCGAGAAGAAGCCGCCGCAGTACGAATAGCGGCACGACGTCACTCCCGTGACACCCTTCAGCCTTTCAGTCGCCGACAGGACAGACCAATGGACGACCCCATTCTTACCATCGAAGAACGTGAAGCGATCAACAGTGGTCGCTGGTTTTCTTCTCTCTCTCCATCGCTACGGCACGACATTCTTCGATGTGCTTTTGTCAAACGCTACAAGGACGGCGACCTGATCGCCGCCCGCGGCGATCCGCCCGATCACTGGATTGCCTGTGCCAAGGGCGCGGTGCGCGTGAGCTCGACGGCCGTCTCGGGCAAGCAGGTGACGCTGACCTACGTGGAGCCGGGCATCTGGTTCGGCGACGTGGCAATGTTCGATGGGGACCGGCGCACGCACGACGCCTATGCGCATGGCGACACCACGGTGCTCTGCGTGGCGCGGGCCGATTTCCAGAAGATCCTGGCCACCCACGTGGAGCTGTACGAAGCGCTGATGCGCCTGCAGGCGCGCCGCATCCGCACGCTGTTCGGGCTGGTGGAAGACCTCAACACCCTGCCCTTGCGCGCACGCCTGGCCAAGCAGCTCATTCACCTGGTGCGCAGCTACGGCGTGCCCAACCTGGAAGACGGCAGCCAGACGCGCATCGGCCTGCAACTGGCGCAGGAAGAACTCGCGCAGCTGCTCGGCGCCTCGCGCCAGCGGGTCAACCAGGAGCTCAAGACCATGGAGCGCGAGGGCACCATCCGGATCGAGCCGGGCGGGCTGGTCGTGCTGGACCGCGCAGCCCTGATGCGCGTCTCCGAAGCTGAGAGCTGAGAAAACCAAAAAAGAGACAGAGACATGAGCCAGGACTTCTCGAACTTCATCGGCACCCGCGCCGTTTCGCAGCAGCATGCCTTCGACATCGAAGCGCTTGCGGCCTGGCTCACGAAGAACCTCGATGGCTTCAAGGGCCCTCTCACGGTCGAAATGTTCAAGGGCGGGCAATCGAACCCCACCTACAAGCTGGTGACGCCGACGCAAAGCTACGTGATGCGCGCCAAGCCCGGCCCCGTTGCCAAGCTGCTGCCCTCGGCCCACGCGGTGGAGCGCGAGTTCAAGGTCATGAGCGGTCTTGCCGGTACCGATGTGCCCGTGCCGCGCATGCATTGCCTGTGCGAGGACGAATCGGTCATCGGCCGCGCCTTCTACGTGATGGAGTTCATGCAGGGCCGCGTGCTGTGGGACCAGTCGCTGCCCGGTTTCACCAACACCGAACGCGCGGCCTACTACGACGAGATGAACCGCGTCATTGCGGCGCTGCACACCGTGAAGTTTGCCGAGCGCGGCCTTGCCGACTATGGCAAGCCGGGCAACTACTTCGAGCGCCAGATCGGCCGCTGGAGCAAGCAGTACAAGGCCTCCACCGACGGCGCCGGTGAACTGTCGCAGCCGATCGAGGCCATGGAGCGCCTGATCGACTGGCTACCCGCCCACATGCCGGCCAGCGCACGCGACGAGAGCAAGGTCTCGATCGTGCATGGCGACTACCGCCTCGACAACGTGATGTTCCACGCCACTGAGCCGCGGATCATTGCCGTGCTCGACTGGGAGCTCTCCACGCTGGGCCATCCTTTGGCGGACTTCAGCTACCACTGCATGTCCTGGCACATGCCCCCTACCACCGGCCGCGGCATCGGCGGCGTGGATGTCGCGGCGCTGGGCATCCCCACCGAAAGCGAATACATCCGCCGCTACTGCGAGCGCACGCGCATCAGCACGCCTGAGGCGCTGGCGCCCGACTGGAACTTCTACCAGGCCTACAACCTGTTCCGCATGGCCGCGATCCTGCAAGGCATTGCCAAGCGGGTCGAGGCCGGTACCGCGTCGAGCGAGCAAGCCGTGGCCTCCGCCCGCGGCGCGCGACCGATGGCCGAGATGGCCTGGCAGTTTGCCCAAAAGGCGTAACCAGCCCCCAAAACCCCACCAGGAGACAGCATGGATTTCGAATATTCGGCCAAGACCAAGGAATTGCAGAAACGCGTCACCGCGTTCATGGACGAGCACATTTACCCGGCCGAAGCCGCGTACGCAGCCGAGCTGGCCGCCAACACGGCTGCGGGCAAGCGCTGGACAGCGCTCAAGACCGTCGAGAAGGTGAAAGAGAAGGCCAAGGCCCAGGGGCTGTGGAACCTTTTCCTGCCGGTCGACAGCGCCTCCGCCTCGGGCTATGAAGGCGCAGGCCTCACCAACCAGGAATACGCACCGCTGGCCGAGATCATGGGCCGCGTGCAATGGGCTTCGGAGGCCTTCAACTGCTCGGCGCCCGATACCGGCAACATGGAGACCATTGCCCGCTACGGCTCGGAGGCCATCAAGGCGCGCTGGCTCAAGCCGCTGCTCGAAGGCGAGATCCGCTCGGCCTTCGCCATGACCGAACCCGACGTTGCGTCCAGCGATGCCACCAACATCTCGACCCGCATCGAGCGCCAGGGCGACGAGTACGTGATCAACGGCCACAAGTGGTGGATTTCAGGCGCCGCCGATCCGCGTTGCGCCGTCTTCATCACCATGGGCAAGAGCGACCCCGATGCGCCGCGGCACTCGCAGCAGAGCATGGTGATCGTTCCGGCGGATGCCGAGGGCATTCGCATCGTGCGCCCGCTCAACGTCATGGGCTACGACGACGCGCCGCACGGCCACGTCGAGATGCACTTCGAGAACGTGCGCGTGCCCGTCGACAACATCCTGCTTGGCGAAGGCCGCGGTTTTGAAATTGCCCAAGGTCGCCTTGGCCCCGGACGCATTCACCACTGCATGCGCCTGATCGGCCTGGCCGAGCGTGCGCTCGAACTGATGTGCAAGCGCGCCTCGTCGCGCGTGGCTTTCGGCAAGACGGTCGCATCGCAAACCGTGACGCAAGAGCGCATTGCCGAGGCGCGCTGCAAGATCGACATGGCGCGCCTGCTCACGCTCAAGGCCGCCTGGCTGATGGACGTGGCCGGCAACAAGGTTGCGAAGAACGAAATCGCGATGATCAAGGTGGTGGCCCCGAGCATGGCCTGCCAGGTGATCGACTGGGCCATGCAGGTGCATGGCGGCGGCGGCATGTGCGACGACTTTCCGCTGGCCTACGCCTACGCCGGCGCGCGCACGCTGCGCTTTGCGGACGGCCCGGACGAAGTGCACCGCAATGCGATTGCGAAGTGGGAGCTGGGCAAGTACGCGCCCAGCAAGACCGAAGCTGAAGCGCCCGTCACGCGCTTCTGATTCGTCTTACCCCCTCTCCCCTCGGGGAGAGGGCTGGGGTGAGGGCCGACGGCGCCAAACGCGCTTCGGCCTTTTTTCTTTTTCAGAGCTTCTTCTGCAAGAACACCGCGTGCCCGAATGCCGGATCGAGCTGGTAGCTGGCAAACCCCTCGCGCTCGTAGCTGCGCAGCGCCGGCGCATTGCCCGAGAGCACTTCCAGCGTGAGCTTGCAGGCGCCGCGCGAACGGGCTTCTTGCTCCACCCGTTCAAACATGCGCTGCGCAACTCGCCGGCCGCGATGGCTGGCCAGCACGACCACGTCATGCACATTGACCAGCGGCTTGCAGGCGAAGGTCGAAAAACCTTCGATGCAGTTGATGAGCCCGACGGGCTGCGCACCGTCGTAAGCCAGCACGCTGAAGGCCTGCGGCCGCGCCGCCAGCGCAGCAGGGAGGCCGGCGCGCACCTCGGCTTTGAGCGGCGTGCCGCCGCCGGCAGGGTCTTGCGCATAGCTGTCGAGCAAGTCGACCAGTGCGGCCGAATGCGCGGCATTGCCGTAGTTCGCAAGAACGACTTCGATCATCGCCGTCACTGTGCGGGCTCGAGGGTCGCGGCAAGGCGTTTTGCGCAAGACTCGGCCTGCTTGGCGTCGCGTGCCTCGACCATCACGCGCACCAGCGGCTCGGTGCCGCTCGCACGAATCAGCACGCGCCCGCCGTCGCCGAGCTCGGCCTCGATGCGCTGGGTTTCGCTGGCCAGCGCCTTGTTGCTCTTCCAGTCCTGCCCCGGTGTGAGACGAACGTTGATGAGGGTCTGGGGAAACAGCGTAATGTCCGCCAGCAGTTGCGCCACCGTCTTGCCGCTGCGCACGCAGGCTTGCAGCACCTGAAGCGCGCTCACAATGCCGTCGCCGGTGGTGTGGCGGTCGAGCGCCAGCAAGTGGCCGGAGCCTTCGCCGCCGAGCAGCCAGCCGCGCTTGTCGAGCTCTTCGAGCACGTACCGATCGCCCACCTTGGCGCGCACGAACTCGATGCCCTGGTTGCGCAGCGCCACCTCGACAGCCTTGTTGGTCATGAGGGTGCCGACCACGCCGACCGGCTTTTCTCCGCGCGCAATGCGCTCGGCCACCATGAGGTAGAGCAGTTCGTCGCCGTTGAAAAGGCGCCCGCTTGCGTCGACAAGTTGCAGCCGGTCGGCGTCGCCGTCGAGCGCAATACCGTAGTCGGCCTTCTGCGCCGTCACGGCGGCGACCAGCGCCTCAGGATGGGTGGCGCCGAAGCCCTTGTTGATATTGAGCCCGTCGGGTGCGCAGCCGATGCTGGTGACCTCGGCCCCCAGTTCGTGGAACACGTTCGGTGCCACCTGGTAGGCCGCGCCGTGCGCCGCATCGATCACGAGCTTCATGTCGCGCAACGTCAGGTCGTTGGCGAAGGTGCTCTTGCAGAATTCGATGTAGCGGCCGGGCGCATCGTTGAGGCGGCGCGCCTTGCCGAGTTCGGCGGAGGTTGCCCACACGGGCGCCTCTTCGAGCGCGGCTTCCACCGCGAGCTCCCATTCGTCGTCGAGCTTGCTGCCCTGCGCACTGAAAAACTTGATTCCGTTGTCCGGATAGGCGTTGTGGCTGGCGCTGATCACCACGCCCAGGCTCGCGCGCTGTGCGCGCGTGAGGTAGGCCACGCCCGGAGTGGGCAGCGGGCCCAGCAGCACGACGTCGACCCCGGCTGAGTTGAAGCCCGATTCCAGCGCGGATTCGAGCATGTAGCCCGAAATGCGCGTGTCCTTGCCGATCAGCACCGTGGGACGCGACTCGCCCTTCTTGAGCACGCGGCCCACCGCATGCGCAAGGCGCAGAACGAAATCGGGTGTGATGGGAGACTGGCCGACCGTGCCGCGGATGCCGTCGGTGCCAAAGTATTTACGGGTCATGAGGTTTGTCGTTTTTGTTGATTGGTTGAAGCTGGTGCTACCGACTGCGGCTCTTGGTCCTTCATGGCCCGCCACACCGCGAGTGCGGACACCGTGTCGCGCACGTCATGCACCCGCACGATGGCCGCGCCGCGGTCGACCGCGAGCATTGCGGCCGTCACGCTGGGCACCAGGCGTTCGGCCACAGCCGGAATGCCGCTGACCGTGCCGATCGAAGATTTGCGAGACCAACCCAGGAGCAGCGGATAGCCGGCGTCGAGAAGTTCACGCTGGCGTGCCAGTAAGGCAAAATTTTGCGCCACCGTCTTGCCGAAACCAATGCCGGGGTCCAGGGTGATCCGCGACGGATCGACGTTCAGCAGCCGAAGTTGCGCTACCTGCTCGGCCCAGAACGACAGCACCTCGGGGAGCACGTCGCCCTGCATGGGCGCGGTCTGCATGGTTTGCGGATCCCGGTGCATGTGCATCAGGCAAATGCCGCACGAGGGATGCGCGGCCACGGCTTCTCGCGCGCCGGGCTGCCGCAGCGCCCAGACGTCGTTGACGATGTCGGCGCCGAGATCGAGCACCGCGCGCATGACCTCAGGCTTGTAGGTGTCGATAGAAACAGGTACGCCCAACTTGACCGCCTCGCGCACCACCGGCAGCACGCGCGCCAGTTCGGCATCGAGCGGCACGGCCGGGCTGCCGGGTCGGGTCGACTCGCCACCAATGTCGAGGATGTCGGCGCCCTCTTTCAGCAACTGCTCGCAATGCTGCAGCGCCGCAGAGGTGGAGGCATGCGCCCCGCCGTCTGAAAACGAATCGGGGGTGACGTTGACGATGCCCATCACGCGCGGCTGCGCGAGATCGATGGCGAATCGAGCGGTCTGCCAGGTCGACGAAGCTGCCGTCATGGGGCACCTTCGCTATGAAAAACGGGGCCAAGGGCCCCGTTGTTGTGTGAAGCCGGATGCACTTCAGGCAGCTGTCGGTGCCGGATCCGGATTGACAGCCGGCGTACCGCCGCTGCCGCCGCTGCCCGAGGGCGGAATGCGCGGCGTCCAGTCCTTGGGCGGACGCGGTGCGCGGCCGGCCATGATGTCGTCGAGCTGTTCGCTGTCGATGGTCTCCCACTCGAGCAGGGCCTTGGCCATGGCGTGCATCTTGTCGCTGTTTTCCTCGATGAGGCGGCGCGCCAGGGCGTACTGCTCGTCGATGATGCGGCGGACTTCCGCATCGACCTTTTCCATGGTCTGTTCGCTCATGTTCGTGGTCTTGGTGACCGAGCGGCCCAGGAACACTTCGCCTTCGTTCTCGGCATAGACCATCGGGCCGAGTGCATCGGTCATGCCGTAGCGGGTGACCATGTCGCGGGCGATGGAGGTTGCGCGCTCGAAGTCGTTGCTAGCGCCCGTGGTCATCTGGTGCATGAACACTTCTTCGGCGATTCGGCCGCCGAACAGCATGCTGATCTGGTTCAGCATGTATTCGCGGTCATAGCTATAGCGGTCTTGTGCCGGCAGGCTCATGGTCACGCCAAGGGCGCGGCCGCGCGGAATGATGGTGACCTTGTGGACAGGGTCGCACTTGGGCAGCAACTTGCCGATGAGGGCGTGGCCGGACTCGTGGTAAGCCGTGTTGCGGCGCTCTTCCTCGGGCATGACCATGCTCTTGCGCTCGGGGCCCATGAAGATCTTGTCCTTGGCCTTCTCGAAGTCCTGCATTTCGACCACGCGCGCATTGCGGCGTGCGGCCATCAGGGCGGCTTCGTTGCACAGGTTGGCCAGGTCGGCACCGGACATGCCGGGCGTGCCGCGCGCGATCACGCTCGGGTTCACGTCCTGGCCGAGCGGCACCTTGCGCATGTGCACGCCGAGGATCTGCTCGCGGCCGCGGATGTCGGGCAGCGTGACGTACACCTGGCGGTCGAAACGGCCCGGGCGCAGCAGCGCGGCGTCCAGGATGTCGGGGCGGTTGGTTGCAGCCACCACGATCACGCCGAGATTGGTTTCGAAACCGTCCATCTCGACCAGCATCTGGTTCAGGGTTTGTTCGCGCTCGTCGTTGCCGCCACCCAGGCCGGCACCGCGCTGGCGGCCCACAGCATCGATTTCGTCGATGAAGATGATGCAAGGGGCGTTCTTCTTGGCGTTTTCGAACATGTCGCGCACACGGGCCGCGCCCACGCCGACGAACATTTCAACGAAGTCGGAGCCCGAGATCGAGAAGAACGGCACCTTGGCTTCGCCGGCGATCGACTTGGCGAGCAAGGTCTTGCCAGTACCCGGAGGGCCGACCAGCAGCAGGCCGCGCGGAATGCGACCGCCCAGTTTCTGGAAGCGCTGCGGGTCCTTGAGGAAGTCGACCACTTCACGGACTTCTTCCTTGGCCTCGTCGCAACCCGCGACGTCGGCAAAAGTGACCGTGTTGTTGTTCTCGTCCATCATGCGGGCCTTGCTCTTGCCGAAGCTGAACGCTCCGCCCTTCCCGCCGCCCTGCATCTGGCGCATGAAGTAGATCCATACGCCGATCAGGAGCAGCATCGGGCCCCAGCTCACCAGCAGTGTCATGAGGAGCGAGCCCTCTTCGCGCGGCTTGACGTCGAACTTGACGTTGTGGTCGATCAGGTCGCCCACCAGGCCGCGGTCGAGCACCGTGGCGGTCGTGCGGATCTTGCGATCGTCATTGGTGACGGCGATGATTTCTCCGCCGCCCGCGCCTTCAGGAATGACGGCGCTCTTGATCTGGTTGTTTCGGACCTGATCCAGGAATTCCGAATAACTCACCGTCCCCGAGCCGACGCCGCCGCGGGTGTCGAACTGCTTGAACACAGTGAACAACACCATGGCAATGACGAGCCATACGGCAACTTTGGAAAACCACTGATTGTTCAAACGAAGCTCCAGTCGAAAGCGCGTGACAAGATTGTGAAAAGAACGCGCTGTGGGTACGCAATTGCGCCCCATTTTAGGCTTTTCAAGCTACGAAAAGCCGGCATTTCCCTAATGCAGCCATAGCCTCCGAAGGGTTTGCGCCCCATTGACACCCTTTGGCGGCCCGTTCAAGGGGTTGCAGCGTCAAGGTATCAAAGCGTTTCCTGGGCTTTCAGACCCATGCCGACCAAAAAGGTTTCAGACGATTTGTCGCGCGAGGCCTTGGGTTTGAAGGGCTTCACGGTGCGAAAGTTCGCCTTGAACAGCTTCACCAGCTCGTCGTAGCCGCTTCCGTGGAAGAGCTTGGCGACCAGCGCTCCTTCGGGCTTCAGGTGGTGCTGGGCGAAGTCGATTGCAAGCTCGATCAGGTGCGCAACCCGGGCGGCGTCGGCCGAATGAATGCCCGAGAGGTTGGGTGCCATATCCGACACCACCAGGTCGGCCTTGCGGCCCGCCAGCACGCCCAGCACCTGCTCCAGCAGCTCCGGCTCGCGGAAATCGCCTTGCAGGAAGGTCACGCCCTCGATGGGCTCCATCGGCAGGATGTCCAGCGCAATGATCGTGCCGTTCAATTCCCCCGCTGCGGCGCCGTCCGGCGACATGCGCCGCCGCAGGTACTGGCTCCAGGCGCCGGGCGTGGAACCCAGGTCGACCACCAGTTGGCCCGGTTTTACCAACCCCAGCGACTCGTCGATTTCCTTGAGCTTGTAGGCAGCGCGTGCGCGGTACCCCTCCCGCGTAGCCAGCTTCACGTACGGATCGTTGATGTGGTCGTGCAGCCACGCCTTGTTGACTTTTTTGCTTTTTGCCTTAGTGCTCATGGGTGGCCTCCCGTGCTTCGCGCTGCGGTATTCGCTCGGAAGCGGCCCGGCGTTTCGAGAGGTTGCTTTCTACCCTCGATAATACGGGGATGCCCGCCATTCAACTTACCCCTGCCGAGCGCAAGGTGCACCGCGCCGAAGCTCACCACCTGGATCCGATCGTCATGGTCGGTGGAGACGGGCTGACCCCTGCCGTTAAAAAAGAGGCCGATGCGGCGCTCAAGGCCCACGGCCTGATCAAGATCCGCGTCTTTTCCGACGACCGGCTGGCGCGCGACGCCATGCTGCAGGAACTGGCCGAAGAGCTCGACGCAGCGCCCATCCAGCACATCGGCAAGCTGCTGGTGCTGTGGCGCCCCAAGCCCGAGAAGGAACGCGTGGTCGACGAAGACCGCATGCCGGGCCCGCGCGACGTCAAGGTGCTGAAGTACAGCAAGCGCGGCGGCCAGCGCCCCGAAATCAAGACCCTGCGCGTGCTCGGCAACCAGCGGCTCACCCCTGGCGGCACCATCAAGCGCGCCAAGGCGAAGCGGCCGCTCTCGGCCAAGAAGCGTAACCAGGCAGACTGAACTTGGTGCCAGCGCAAGGCGCCCAGCGCCATATCCTCTGCATGAAGTGGGGCACGAAATACGGCCCCGAATACGTCAACCGCCTCTACGCGATGGTGCGCCGCAATCTGAGCGGCGACTTCAAGTTCGTGTGCCTGACGGACGACGGCACCGGCATTCGCCCCGAAGTGACCTGCCTGCCGATTCCTCCGCTCAACCTGCAGCTGGCGCCCGGCCAGCGCGACGGCGCGTGGAAGAAGCTCACCACCTTCGAAAAAGACCTGCACGGCCTGCGCGGCACCGCCCTTTTCCTGGACGTGGACGTGGTGATCGTCGGCAGCCTCGATGCATTCTTCGAGCACCCGGGCGAGTTCCTGATCATTCACGACTACGCGCGTCCCTGGCGGCGCCAGCGGATCACCGGCAACTCATCGGTCTACCGCTTTGAGCTGGGTGCCCATGCCGACGTGCTGGCCTACTTTCGCGAGAACATGGACAAGGTGCAGGCCGAGTACCGCAACGAGCAGACCTACCTGTCCGCCATGATGCACAAGCAAGGCAAGCTGGGCTATTGGCCCGCGGCCTGGTGCCCGAGCTTCAAGTACCACGGCATACCCACGTGGCCGGCCAACTACTGGGAAGAGCCTTTTGTGCCCGAAGACGCGCGCATCATGGTGTTCCACGGCGAATGCAACCCACCCGATGCGCTGGCGGGCCGCCGCAACCGGGCTTTCCGCTACATCCGGCCTGCGAACTGGGTCGCGAAGTTCTGGAAAGAATGAACTGAGATGGGGCCGGTGGCAGCAGTCCCGCCGCCGGTCCTCAGCTTGCCGCGGGCGCTCTTGCAGCGCCCATGCGCCACAGCAGCGCTCCCGCGCACAGCCACTGAACCAGGTACATGCCGCTTCCCACGGCGTGCCATAGCTTCAGGTTGTCGCGCGCAAGAATCCGGGGCGCCACCGCGTATTGCTGGAGTAGCGCCAGCAGCAAGGCACCCAGTATCAGGAAGATAGCCGTCATCGAGGCGTTGTCGATGCGGTCATCCATCTTGGTCCTGAAATGAACCAGCAGCAGCAAGCCGCAGCCGATGGCGATCCAGCTCTGCGCTTCGAACAGCTGCCCTGCGAAATTGCCCGCCACGGCGGGATTGCCGAGCCGTGCGAAAAGCATCGGCACGACCAGAAAGCCGATCGTCGTGAGGCTGCCCCACCAGAAGGCGGCCAGCAGCAGCGCGAGGCGGTCTTTCATCGGGCGCGAATCAAATGTAGCGAACCGCCACGATCTCGTAGCGCTTCAGGCCGCCCGGGGCCTGCACCTCGGCGACGTCGCCCTCTTCCTTGCCGATGAGCGCGCGCGCGATCGGGCTGGAGATATTGATGAGTCCGAGCTTCAGGTCGGCTTCGTCCTCGCCGACGATCTGGTACTTGACCGCTTCGCCGGTTTCTTCTTCCTCGAGTTCCACCGTGGAACCGAACACCACCTTGCCGCCGGCATCGAGTTCGGCCGGATCGATGATCTGCGCCGCCGACAGCTTGCCTTCGACTTCCTGGATGCGGCCTTCGATGAAGCCCTGGCGGTCCTTGGCGACCTCGTACTCGGCGTTTTCGCTCAGGTCACCCTGCGCGCGGGCTTCGGAAATCGCATTGATGACCCAGGGGCGGTCCACGGTCTTGAGCTGATGCAGCTCGGCGCGCAGCTTCTCGGCACCGCGCTTGGTAATTGGGATGGTGGCCATGTTTGGTTCTCCATAAAGCGAAACCGCCGAACGCTGCCGTTCGGCGGTCGATTGGGGGAAAGGATCAGACGAGTGTGCGTCCGGTCAGCCGGCTCAGGATGGCGAGCGGGCTCGAATCGGGATTGTATTGCTTCGACGCAGCCAGATGAAGGGTCTGCTCGAGCATGTACTGGCCCGCCATGACGGCGTGCGAGGTCTGGTCGGAAAAGCACACCCACACCGAGCCCGGCGGGAATTCCGCCTTCTCCTGGGGTGAGTTTTCCTGGTAGGCCATGTCCGACTTCATGCCGTCGTGCAGCTGCAGCATCAGGTGATCGTATTCGCTGCGGAACGACTTGGTCACATGCAGCGCCTGCAGCAGCTTTGCCTGCCAGCGCACATAGGGTTTGGCACGCGGCAAGAAGCGCTTGGCAATGTCCTCGAACGGTTCGCCCACTCGCCACACGCGCGGCGCACCTTGGGGGTTCACGTTGGTGAACACCCGAAGGATGCGCTCGCCGTAGTTGGGCCGCGAGGGAAACGCATCGACGTGCAATCGGCGGTCGTCGGCGCGCCACGACTGCACGCGCGTCTCGACCTGTGCCGGCCGGTAGCTGGTCGGCGCCAGCCGCAGCGCCGGCGTGTAGTGCGGCAGCAGGCCGTGGATGAGTTGCTGCGCCTGCGCGCGAAACCGCCCCACCATTGCCGTTGCCCTGCGCTGCACGTCCTCGTCGCCGACGGCGCCCTTGAGCTTCCCGTTGGCGTCGAGGCTGATGTTGCGCACATCCGGCGACAGCAAGCTCGGCGTGAGCAAGCTGCGCTCTTCGGGCAGCAGCTCGAAGCCCAGGCGGGGAAAGTACAGCACCTTGCCCGCTTCCAGTTCGGCGATCCACGCCTCGTTGGGCGTGGCCGCGTTCCAGTCCGCGAGGTCGAGTTCGACGAGCTGCGTTTCCATGGCCACGCTCAGGCGGCTGCCAGCTGCGCGTGCATCTCCTGCACGGAGATCACGCCGAGCTCGTCCATGAAGCCCATGCCTTCGACCGCCGCTTCGGCACCAAAAATGGTGGTGAAGGTGGTCACGCGCGCGAGCAGCGCCGAGGTGCGGATCTGGCGCGAATCGTTGATCGCATTGCGGCGCTCTTCCACCGTATTGATGACCAGTGCGATCTCGTTGTTCTTGATCATGTCCACGATGTGCGGACGGCCTTCGGTCACCTTGTTCACCGTCGCGCATTCGATGCCCGCGGCGCCGATGGCGGCGGCCGTGCCCTTGGTGGCGATGATCTCGAAGCCCAGCTTGACCAGGCCGCGCGCCACTTCCACCGCGCGCGCCTTGTCGTTGTTCTTCACCGAGATGAAAACCTTGCCCGACTTCGGCAGGTGCGTACCGGCGCCCAGCTGCGACTTCACGAACGCTTCGCCGAAGGTCTTGCCGACGCCCATCACTTCGCCGGTCGACTTCATCTCGGGGCCGAGGATGGTGTCGACGCCCGGGAATTTGACGAACGGGAACACGGCTTCCTTCACGCTGAAGTAAGGCGGCGTCACTTCCTTGGTCACGCCCTGCGACTTGAGCGACTGGCCGGCCATGCAGCGTGCCGCCACCTTGGCCAGCTGGATGCCGGTGGCTTTGCTCACGTAAGGCACGGTGCGGGAAGCGCGTGGGTTCACTTCGAGCACGTAGATGACGTCCTTGCCGTCCTTCTGCTGAATGGCGAACTGCACGTTCATCAGGCCGACCACGTTGAGCGCCTTCGCCATTGCGGCGCTCTGGCGCTTCAGCTCGGCAATGGTTTCCGCGCTCAGGCTGTAGGGCGGCAGCGAGCAGGCGGAGTCGCCCGAGTGCACGCCAGCTTGCTCGATGTGCTCCATCACGCCGCCGATCAGCGTGGCGCCTTCGCCGTCGCGGATGCAGTCGACGTCGCACTCGACGGCGTCGTTCAGGAAGCGGTCGAGCAGCACGGGCGAGTCGTGGCTCACCTTGACGGCTTCGCGCATGTAGCGCTCGAGGTCGCGCTGCTCGTGCACGATTTCCATCGCGCGGCCGCCCAGCACGTAGCTCGGGCGAACCACCAGCGGGTAACCGAGAGCCGCAGCCTTTTCGAGCGCTTCCGGCTCGGTGCGGGCGGTGGCATTCGGCGGCTGGCGCAGGCCCAGCTCATGCAGCAGCTTCTGGAAGCGCTCGCGGTCTTCGGCCGCGTCGATCATGTCGGGCGAGGTGCCGATAATCGGCACGCCGTTGGCTTCGAGGTCGAGCGCGAGCTTGAGCGGCGTCTGGCCGCCGTACTGCACGATCACGCCGAGCGGCTTTTCCTTGTCGACGATCTCGAGCACGTCTTCGAGCGTGAGCGGCTCGAAGTACAGGCGGTCGGAGGTGTCGTAGTCGGTCGACACGGTCTCAGGATTGCAGTTGACCATGATGGTCTCGTAGCCGTCCTCGCGCATGGCGAGCGCGGCATGCACGCAGCAGTAGTCGAACTCGATGCCCTGGCCGATGCGGTTGGGACCGCCGCCGAGCACCATGATCTTCTTCTTGTCGGTGGGGTCGGCTTCGCACTCGTCTTCATAGGTCGAGTACATGTAGGCCGTGTTGGTCGCGAACTCGGCCGCGCAGGTGTCCACGCGCTTGTAGACCGGGCGCACGCCCAGCGCGCGGCGCTTCTCGCGGATGGCCGTGTCAGTGGTCTTGAGCTGCTTGGCCAGGCGGCGATCGGAGAAGCCCTTTTTCTTGAGCGCGAGCAGCGTGTCCTTGTCGATGTCGTCGAGCGACTTGGTTTCGAGCTCGAGTTCGATCTTCACGATCTCCTCGATCTGCACCAGGAACCAGGGGTCGATCTTGGTCAGCGCAAACACCTCATCGACACTCAGGCCCATGGCGAAGGCATCGCCCACGTACCAGATGCGCTCGGGACCGGGCTCGCCCAGCTCCTTTTCGAGCACTTCGCGGTCTTGCGTCTTCTCGTTGAGGCCGTCCACGCCCACTTCAAGGCCGCGCAGGGCCTTCTGGAACGATTCCTGGAAGGTGCGGCCCATGGCCATCACTTCACCCACGGACTTCATCTGCGTGGTCAGGCGCGAATCGGCCTGCGGGAATTTTTCGAATGCGAAACGCGGGATCTTGGTGACCACGTAGTCGATCGACGGCTCGAACGATGCGGGCGTGGCGCCGCCGGTGATTTCGTTGCGCAGCTCGTCGAGCGTGTAGCCCACGGCCAACTTGGCCGCGACCTTGGCAATCGGGAAACCCGTGGCCTTGGAGGCCAGCGCCGACGAACGCGAGACGCGCGGGTTCATCTCGATGACGACCATGCGGCCGTCCTTCGGGTTGATGGAGAACTGCACGTTCGAGCCGCCAGTGTCCACGCCGATCTCGCGCAGCACGGCCAGCGAGGCGTTGCGCAGGATCTGGTATTCCTTGTCGGAGAGCGTCTGAGCGGGGGCCACGGTGATCGAGTCGCCGGTGTGCACGCCCATGGGGTCCAGGTTTTCGATCGAGCAGACGATGATGCAGTTGTCGGCCTTGTCGCGCACGACTTCCATCTCGTACTCTTTCCAGCCGAGCAGCGACTCTTCGATCAAGAGTTCGTTGGTCGGCGAGGCTTCGATGCCGCGCTTGCAGATGGTCTCGAACTCTTCCGGGTTGTAGGCAATGCCGCCGCCGGTGCCGCCGAGCGTGAAGCTCGGGCGGATCACGGTCGGAAAGCCGACCGACTTTTGCACCGCCCAGGCTTCTTCCATCGAGTGGGCAATGCCGGAGCGTGCCGAGCCGAGGCCGATCTTGGTCATCGCGTCCTTGAACTTCAGGCGGTCTTCGGCCTTGTCGATGGCTTCTGGCGTGGCGCCGATGAGCTCGACCGGCTTGTTGGTGGCCGCGCCGGTGTACTTGTCGAGCACGCCGTTGCGCCAGAGATCGAGCGCGCAGTTGAGTGCGGTCTGTCCGCCCATGGTCGGCAGGATGGCGTCGGGGCGTTCCTTGGCGATGATCTTCTCGACCGTTTGCCAGGTGATCGGCTCGATGTAGGTGACGTCGGCCGTGGCCGGGTCGGTCATGATCGTCGCGGGGTTGCTGTTGATCAGGATGATCTTGTAGCCCTCTTCGCGCAATGCCTTGCAAGCCTGCACGCCGGAGTAGTCGAACTCGCAGGCCTGGCCGATGATGATCGGGCCGGCGCCGATGATGAGAATGGATTTGAGGTCTGAGCGCTTGGGCATCTTATTTGTCCTTGGTGAAACCGATGCCGCGGCCGCTGTAGGCGCCCGGCTTCGGCTCATCCATCAGTTGATGGATCGCGTTGAATACATCGCGAAAGTTCTGGTCGTATCGCTGTTCCAGCGCGTTCAGCTTGCGCTTGAGATCGGCGTGCTCCGACAGCATGCTGCGCAGCTTGACGAAGGTACGCATGATCTCGATGTTGACGGCCACGGCGCGTTCGCTGCGCAGCACGCTCGACAACATGGCCACGCCCTGTTCGGTGAACGCCACGCTGCGGTAGCGCGCGCCGCCGGAACCCGGCCTCTCGGGTTTTGAGATCACAAGTTGTGATCTCAAATTCTCGAGGTCGTGGTTCTCCAGGGTGAAGGCAAAGTCCGCTGGAAAACGATCGAGGTTGCGGCGCATGGCCTGCAACAACACCCGGGTCTCGACGCCGTAGAGCGCGGCAAGGTCCTGCGCCAGCATGACCTTCAGGCCGCGCAGCACATAGATCTTGCCCTCGGCATCGCGCAAGGCGGCGATGACCGAGACGTCGAGCACCGCGGGTGCATCAGCCACGTGCCTGCTCCATGAGCGCGGTGAAGCGGTCGAACAGGTAGCCGATGTCGTGCGGGCCGGGCGAGGCTTCCGGGTGGCCCTGGAAGCAGAACGCCGGCTTGTCGGTGCGTGCCAGGCCCTGCAGCGTGTTGTCGAACAGGCTGATGTGGGTGGCGCGCAAATTGGCCGGCAGCGACTTCTCGTCGACAGCGAAACCGTGGTTCTGGCTCGTGATGCTCACGCGGCCGTTGTCCAGGTCTTTCACCGGATGGTTCGCGCCGTGGTGGCCGAACTTCATCTTGAAGGTCTTCGCACCGGAGGCCAGCGCCATGATCTGGTGCCCCAGGCAGATGCCGAAGGTGGGAATGCCGGTTTCGATGAGCTCCTTGACTGCGCTGATGGCGTAGTCGCAGGGTTCCGGGTCGCCCGGGCCGTTGGCCAGGAAGATGCCGTCGGGTTTGAGCTTGAGCACATCGGCGGCAGGCGTTTGCGCCGGCACCACGGTGATGCGGGCGCCGCGCTGCGCGATCATGCGCAGGATGTTCTTCTTGACGCCATAGTCGAACGCCACCACATGGAACTTGGGCGTGATCTGCACGCCATAACCGGCGCCCAGTTTCCACTCGGTTTCGGTCCACTCGTAGGTCTGCTTCACCGACACGACCTTGGCCAGATCGAGCCCGGCCATGTTGGGCGCACCCTTGGCGGCGGCAATGGCCTTGTCGATCAGCGCCTGCGTCACGGCCTCGCCTGCGGCCAGGCCCAGGATGCAGCCGTTCTGCGCGCCATGGGTGCGCAGGTGGCGGGTGAGCTTGCGGGTGTCGATATTCGCGATGGCCACCGTCTTGCCAGCCACGAGGTATTCGGTCAGCGTCGCGGTCTTGCGAAAATTGGATGCGACGAGCGGCAGGTCTTTGATGATCAGGCCAGCAGCATGGATCTTGTCGGCTTCGATGTCCTCCCCGTTGACGCCGTAGTTGCCGATGTGCGGATACGTGAGCGTCACGATCTGCTGGCAATAACTCGGGTCGGTGAGGATTTCCTGGTAACCGGTCATCGAGGTGTTGAACACCACTTCACCGGTCGTGGAGCCGGCGGCTCCGATCGAATTGCCTTGAAAGACCGTGCCGTCTGCGAGCGCCAGTATGGCGGGCGGGAAACTTCCCTTGAGAGACAAAAGCACTGGGTTCTCCGGATGGTTACGGTCGCCCGGAGCCCCAGGCGCGTTGCCTGCGGACTGCTGCTTAAGGGGATTTTGGCGTTAAAGGCGGCCGGGCGACGCTATTGCGAGTAAGCCCCCGATTGTAGCCCGGCGGCGTCACCCTCCTGACTTGAAAGCCCGGAAAACATACGGGGCCGACGCCTTTATGGCGTCCAGAAATCAGGATTTCACCCGCGCAAGGCCTGCCGCGCCGCTCGCGTGCAGGCAGATGGCCGCTGCAGCGGCCACGTTCAGCGATTCCTCGCCACCCGGTTGCGCAATTCGGATGTGGTGCGTTGCCCGGGCTTCGAGCGCCGCCGAAACGCCCTGCCCCTCATGCCCCATGAGCCAGGCGCAGGGATGCGGCAGTTTGGCCTCCTGCAGCCATTCGCCCCGGTGCGAGCTGGTGGCCACCAGTGGCACCTTCAGTTCGTCGAGCGCATCGGCCTCCACGCCTTCGATCAATCGCAGGCCGAAATGCGCGCCCATGCCGGCCCGCAGCACCTTGGGTGCCCACAGCGCGGCGGTGCCCTTGAGCGCAATTACCTGCCTGAACCCGAAGGCCGCCGCGCTGCGCAGGATGGAGCCGGCATTGCCGGCGTCCTGGAGGCGGTCGAGCACGACGCTCGGCGCGTCGGGCAGCAGCGCCGGCCGCTCGGGCAGGTCGAGCACGAAACCCATGGGCGCGGGCGACTCCAGTCCGCTGGCGCCACGCAAGAGATCATCGTCGATCACTACGGTTTTGATAGCAATAATCGCCCATTCGGCAGGACACTGCGGCCAGAACGATTCTGAAAATACGGCAATGGCGGGCTTGATGCCTCTGGCGAGCGCGGCGCGGCAGAGGTGGTCGCCCTCGAGCCACACGCGGCCAAGCTTGCGGTAGGCGCCCGGGTCCTGTGCCAGCTTGCGCAAGTCCTTGAGCAGCGGGTTATCGCGCGAGCTGATGTGGCTCACGCCCGATGGAGTGGTCATGCGTCGAGCATCTCAGGGGGCCGTGCGCAGGTCGAGATGCACGGTCTCGACCGTTGATGCGGCCACCGCGAGCGGCATGGAGGCGTCGGCGGGCACAGCAACTTCGCCGGCGGCACGCGCCAGGGCCGCGGCCACCGGGCTGAACGAGCGTCGGTGGTGGACGCAGGCGCCATGGCGCAGCAGCGCCTCCAGATGCTCCGGCGTGCCGTAGCCTTTGTGGCCGGCAAAGCCGTAGTGCGGAAATTCGACGTGCAGTTGCTCGCACAGGCGGTCGCGGTGGACCTTGGCAAGGATCGAAGCAGCGGAAATCGCCTTGACTCGCGCGTCGCCCTTCACGATGGCCTCGGCCAGCACGTCGAGCGTCGGCAGGCGGTTGCCGTCCACCAGCACTTTCGCGGGTTTGAGGCGCAGGCCCTCCACCGCACGGCGCATCGCGAGCATCGTGGCCTGCAGGATATTGTGGGTGTCGATCTCCTCGACCGTGGCCTGGGCCACCGAGCAGCACAGCGCCTTGGCAAGGATCTGGTCGTGCAGGCGCTCGCGCTGAAGGGCCGTGAGCGTCTTGGAGTCGGCCAGGCCCCGAATCGGGCGCTGGTCGTCCAGGATGACGGCCGCAGCCACCACCGGGCCGGCCAGCGGACCGCGGCCCGCTTCGTCGACGCCCGCAACAAGGCCGGGCGCGTCCCACACCAGGGCCGCTTGCTCAGCCTTCAAGAACTTTCTGGATCGCATCGGCGCAAAGTGTCGGCGTATCGCGCTGCAGTTGCACGTGCAGCTCTGAAAATTTTTGTTGCAGCGCGCGGGTCTTTTCAGGCGCGTCGAGCCACTCCAGCGTGGCGTGGGCCAGCGCCTCGGGCGCGGCTGCCTCCTGCAGCAGCTCTGGCACCACGAACTCGCGCGCCAGGATGTTGGGCAAACCTACCCAGGGCTGGAGCTGCTTGCGCTGCATCAGGCGCCACGAGAGCGCGTTCATGTTGTACGCAATGACCATCGGCCGTTTGAAAAGCGCTGCCTCGAGCGTGGCGGTGCCGCTGGCAATCAGCGTCACGTCGCAGGCAGCCAACGCGGCATGCGACTGGCCGTCGAGCAGCTTCACCCGGCCTGCGGCGCCGCTGGCCTGCAGCAAGGCCTCGACCTCCACGCGCAGCCCCGGCAGGATGGGGGCGACAAACTGCAATGCCGGCCTTGCCTTGAGCATTTGCGCCGCGGCGGCGAAGAATCGAGCAGCCAGATAGCGCACTTCCGAGCGGCGGCTGCCGGGCAGCAAGGCGACGACCTCCGCATCCGGCGCCAGACCCAGCGCTGCGCGGGCGGCGCCACGATCGGGCGACATGGGAATCACATTGGCCAGCGGGTGGCCAACGTAGCTGCCCTGCACCCCGTTTTCCGCCAGCAGTGCGGGCTCGAACGGAAAAATGCACAGCACATGGTCGGCCGCGGCGCGGATCTTTTCGATGCGCTCTGCACGCCAGGCCCATATCGAAGGACAGACGAAGTGCACCGTCTTCATGCCGCGGCTGCGCAACCCGGCCTCAAGATCGAGGTTGAAGTCAGGCGCATCCACGCCAATGAAGAGTTCGGGCCATTCGCGCAGCAGCCGCGCCTTGAGCTGGCGGCGGATCCCGGCGATTTCGGCATAGTGGCGCAGCACCTCGATATAGCCGCGCACCGCGAGCTTTTCTTGCGGCCACCAGCTCTGGAAGCCATGCGCGAGCATTCGGGGCCCGCCAATGCCGGCGGTCTGGAGCGACGGCCAGCGCGCCTGCAGGCCGTCCAGGAGCAGGCCCGCCAGCAGGTCGCCGGACGCCTCTCCCGCGACCAGCGCGAACCGTCGCTGTTCGTCCTTGCCCATGCGACTGTTACTTCAACGCGCGATGCCGCGCGTCGAGTTGGAGAGAAAACGCTCCATCAGCGCCACGTCCTCGGCCGCTTCAGGAGTTTCAGCCGCCAAGGCGTTGATGCCAGCACGCGCTTCTTCGAGCGTCTTGCCCTGCCGATACAGCAGGCGATGCATCTGCTTCACCGCAGCCAGCCGGGCTGCCGAGAAATCGCGGCGGCGAAGGCCCACCACATTGAAGCCGCGCACCGCAAGCGGATTGCCGTCGACCAGCATGAAGGGGGGCACGTCCTGCGACACGGCACTGGCAAAGCCGACCATGGCGTGGGCACCGACCGAAACGAACTGGTGAATGCCCGTCAGCCCGCCGATCGTGACCCAGTCGGCCAGGTGCACGTGGCCGGCCAGCGTGGTGTTGTTGGCCAGGGTGGTGTGGTCATCGACACGGCAGTCGTGCGCGATGTGCGTGTACGCCATGATCCAGTTGTCGTTGCCCACGCGCGTGATGCCACCCGCCCCCGGCACGCCGAGATTGAAGGTGCAGAACTCGCGAATGACGTTGCGGTCGCCAATGACCAGCTCGGTCGGTTCGCCGGCGTATTTCTTGTCCTGCGGCACGGCGCCGAGCGACGAAAACTGAAAGATCCGGTTGTCGCGGCCGATGGTGGTGCGGCCCTCGATCACGCAATGCGCGCCGATGGTCGTGCCGGCGCCAACCCGCACATGCGGGCCGATGGTGGTGTACGGCCCGACCGAAACCGAGGCGTCGAGTTCTGCCTTCGGATCGATGAGCGCTGTCGGATGAACCTGCGTCATGCCTTGTTGTAACCGCCGCAAGATCAGTTGATCTGGCGCATGGCGCACATGAGCGTGGCCTCGCAGGCGAGCTCGGCGCCCACCAGGGCACGGCCCTTGAACTTGGAGATGCCAGCCTTCATGCGCTCGATCTCGACTTCGAGCGTGAGCTGGTCGCCCGGCTCCACGGGGCGCTTGAAGCGCGCGCCGTCAATGGCGGCAAAGTAGTAGACCGTGTTGTCGTCGGGCACGATGTCCAGCGAATGGAACGACAGCAGCGCCGCCGCCTGCGCCATGGCTTCGAGCATCAGCACGCCCGGCATGACCGGACGGTGAGGAAAGTGGCCGTTGAAGAACGGCTCGTTCATCGTCACGTTCTTGAGCGCCGTGATGCGCTTGCCCTTTTCCATGTCCAGCACGCGATCCACCAGCAGGAACGGGTAACGGTGGGGCAGCAGCTTGAGGATTTGATGGATATCGAGCGTCGTCGTCATGATTTTCTGTTCCTGCATCGTCTTCATTTTTTCTGGGGGGCCTTCTCCAGCGCCTTCAGTCGTTCGCGCAGGCTGTGCAACTGCTTGAGCGTTGCAGCATTTTTTTCCCAGCTCGCATTGTCGTCGATGGGGAACATGCCGGTGTACTGGCCGGCCTTGTGGATCGAGCGTGTGACCACCGTGGCCGCCGAAACGTGCACGCCATCTGCAACGGTCAGGTGGCCCAGCACGATGGCACCGCCGCCGAAGGTGCAGTGCGCGCCGATGGTGGCGCTACCCGCCACGCCGACGCAGCCCGCCATGGCGGTGTGCTTGCCCACGCGCACGTTGTGGCCGATCTGAATGAGATTGTCGAGCTTGACGCCGTCTTCGATGACGGTGTCGTCCAGCGCGCCGCGGTCGATGCAGGTGTTGGCCCCGATTTCGACGTCGTTGCCGATGCGCACTGCGCCCAACTGCTCGATCTTGACCCACTCTCCCTTGTGCGGCGCCAGGCCGAAGCCGTCGGCGCCGATCACCACGCCGGGATGCAGCAGGCAGCGGTCGCCGAGCACGCAGTCTTCGCTGACGGTCACGCGCGACTTCAGGACCGTGCCGGCTCCGATGCGTGCGCCCCGCTCCACCACGCACAAGGCACCGATGCGCGCGGTGGCGTCCACATGGGCTTCAGGATGGATGACGGCGGAGGGATGGATGCGGTCGGCCTCGGGGCGCGCATGGTGCGCCTTCCAGAGTTGGGTGAGCCGCGCAAAGTAGAGATACGGATCGGCCGCGACGATGAACGCTCCGCGCTCCGCTGCCGCTTCGCGCATGGCCGGCGAAACGATCACGCAGGCGGCCTTGGATGCCGCCAGCTCCTGCTGGTATTTGGGATGGCTCAGGAAACTGAGCGCATCAGGCTGGGCGTTCTGAAGCGGAGCTAGCCGCTCGATGGAAAGCGCAGCGTCCCCGTGGAGCTCGCCCCCGAGGGCGTCAACAATGGCTCCGAGCTGCAATGCCACGCCGTTTTCGCGGCGTTATTTGCCGCCCGCAGGCGCGGAAGAAGTGGTCGAGGCGTTCAGCGCCTTGATCACCTTGTCCGTGATGTCGTGCTTCGGATTGATGTAGATCGCTTCCTGCAGAATGGCGTCGTACTTTTCAGCCTCGGCCACCTGCTTCACCACGCGGTTGGCACGCTCGTAGACCTGCTGGAGCTCTTCGTTCTTGCGCGCATTGAGGTCTTCCTGGAACTCGCGGCGGCGGCGCTGGAAGTCACGGTCCTGATCGACCAGCCCACGCTGGCGGGCCGTGCGCTGGCTTTCCGACAAGGTAGGCGCCTCGCGCTCGAACCTTTCGGACGCCGACTTCAAGGCCTCGCCTTGCGCCGTGAGGTCTTTCTCGCGCTTGAGGAACTCGGACTCGAGCTTGGCTTGCGCGGCCTTGGCCGGCTGGGCCTCGCGCAGCACGCGATCCGGATTCACGAATCCGATGCGAAAAGTCTCCTGCGCCTGGGCAGCAGGCGCGGCAACCAGCGCAAAAATGGGGATCAACAACGCGCCAGCTGCGGCGCGGATCAAATGCGTCATTTAGAAAGAAGTTCCGATCTGGAATTGCAAGCGCTGAATTCTATCCTTCGGGATCGTGACCAGGCCGGTCGCGGGATCCACCACTTCCTTCTGGGACTTGATGGGGAAGGCGTAGGCCAGGCGCAGCGGGCCGAGCGGCGAAATCCAGCTGACGCCGAGGCCCACGGAAGCGCGCAGCTTCTTCTGGGCCTTGTACTGCGCATCGGTCAGGCCTTCGGCACGCGAGCCGAACACATTGCCGACGTCGAAGAAGCCATACAGACGCAAGGTGCGGTCATTGCCAGCGCCGGGGAACGGCGTGCTGAGCTCGGCATTGAAGATCGCCTTCTTGGTACCGCCCAAGGCGGCGCCTTCGGTCTGGCCGAGCAACGGCGCATCGCGCGGACCGAGCGAGTTCTGCTCGAAGCCGCGGATCGAACCCAGGCCACCGGCATAGAAGTTCTTGAAGATCGGGAAGGTCTTGCCGCCGAACGCCTTGCCGTAGCCGACTTCGCCGTTGATCGCAAAGGTGTATTGCTTGCTGATGGGGAAGAACTGCTGGTACTGGTAGCTCGTCTTGAGGTACTTCATGTCCCCGCCGACACCCAACTCGACGTTGGCGCGCTGCAGGCGCCCGCTCGTCGGAACCAGCGCGCTGTCGCGGTTGTCGCGGCCCCAGCCGATAGTCAGCGGCACGCCCCACACGCTGTCCTGGTCGCATCGCGAGACGAACAGGCCGGTCTCATCGGTCTTGCACTGGAAGTAGTCGCGGTACGACTTCGGCGTGAGGAAGGCGAACGAACTCTGCGCATCGAATGCGTAGCGCTCCAGACCGATCCCGAAGAAGACGGTATCGACCTCGCTGAACGGCACACCAAAGCGGATGGACGCGCCTTGGTTGACCAGCTGGTAGTCGCCGTCGATCGAGTAGTTGTACGGCCGCGTCGTGGTGTGATAGACGCTCACCGTGCGCGAGATGCCGTCCTGCGTGAAGTACGGATCGGTCGTGGTCAGCGAAAGCGTGCGGTTGTACTTGCTGGTGTTGACCTGCAGGCCCAGGAAGTTGCCCGAACCGAACACGTTCTCCTGCGAGATACCGAAGGTGAGAGCCACCTTTTCGGAGCTGGAGTAGCCGGCGCCGAGTTGCAGGCTGCCGGTCGGCTTTTCCGCAACGTTCACGACCAGGTCGACCTGGTCGGGCGAACCCGGGATTTCCTGGGTTTCGACGTTCACTTCGGTGAAGAAGCCGAGGCGGTCGACGCGATCGCGCGAAATCTTGATCTTGTCGCCGTCGTACCACGAAGCCTCGAACTGGCGGAACTCGCGCCGGATCACTTCGTCGCGCGTCTTGGCGTTGCCGCCCACGGCCACGCGGCGCACATAGACGCGGCGCGACGGTTCGGCTTGCAGCGTCAGCGTCACGCGGTTGTTGACGCGATCGATTTCAGGACGGGCCTGCACACGCGCAAACGCATAGCCGAAGGTGCCGAAATAATCGGTAAAGGCTTTGGTGGTTTCGGTGACCTGCTCGCCGTTGTACGGCTCGCCGGGCTTGATGGTCACAAGCGACTTGAACTCTTCGTCGCGGCCGAGGTAGTTGCCGTCGAGCTTGACGCCGGCCACCACGAATTTTTCGCCTTCGGTGATGTTCACCGTCACCGTCAGGTCCTGCCGGTCGGGCGAGATGGCCACCTGGGTCGAATCGATGCGGAACTCGAGGTAGCCGCGCGTGATGTAGTACGAGCGAAGCGTTTCCAGGTCGGCGTTCAGCTTGGTGCGCGAGTATTGGTTCGACTTGGTGTACCAGCTCATGAAACCGCCGCTGTCCTGGTCGAACAGGCTCAGCAGCGTCGATTCGCTGAAGGCTTTGTTGCCGACCACGCGCACTTCGCGGATGCGGGCGGAGTCGCCTTCGGTCACGGTGAACGTGAGGTTGACGCGGTTGCGCTCGATGGGCGTGACGGTGGTCACGACCTGCGCGTTGTAGAGGCTGCGGCTCACGTACTGGCGCTTGAGCTCTTGCTCGGCACGGTCGGCCAGCGCCTTGTCGTAGGGCCGGCCGTCAGCCAGGCCGACTTCGCGCAGTGCCTTCTGGAGCGCGGCCTTGTCGAATTCCTTGGCGCCGACGAAATCGACGTCAGCGATGGTGGGCCGCTCTTCGACGATCACCACCAGCACGTTTCCGTTGACGTCGATGCGCACGTCCTTGAACAAACCCAGGTCGAACAGCGCGCGGATGGCGGCCGATCCGCGTTCGTCGCTGTAGGTGTCGCCCACACGCAGCGGCAGCGATGCGAAGATCGTGCCGGGCTCCACGCGTTGCAAGCCTTCGACGCGAATGTCGCGCACCGTGAAAGGCTCGACGGCCCAGGCTGCCGTGGCCGCCAGGGCGCTGGCCACTACCGCGGCAACGCTACGCAGGCGAAAGCGACTGAAGTTTGTGTTCATCTGTGAATTGGGCCGGCGCGGAAAGGGCCGGCAGAAAGTTAACCAAAGAGCCGCGTGACGTCGTTGAAGAGTGCGACCGACATCATGACCAGCAGCAAGGCGACACCGCCGCGCTGAAGCCGTTCCATCCAAGCGTCAGAGACGCTCTTGCCGGTCAGGCCCTCCCAAAGATAATACATCAGGTGCCCCCCATCGAGGACCGGCAGCGGCATGAGATTGAGAACGCCCAAGCTCACGCTGATCAGTGCAAGGAACACCAGGTACTGGGTCAGTCCGAGGCTTGCGGACTTGCCCGCATAGTCGGCGATCGTGAGCGGCCCACTCAAGTTCTTGAGCGAAGCTTCGCCGATGACCATCTTGCCCATCATGCGAACGGTGAGCGCCGAGACCTCCCAGGTGCGTACGATGCCGCGCCAGACACCATCGACGGGCCCCTGCCGAACCGTGATCATTTCCGGCGGCGCGCCCACGTAGGCGCCGATCCGGCCGACCTTCACGCCCGCTTCTTCACGCAGCTCGGGCTTGACTTCGAGCTCGACCACTTGGCCGCCGCGCTGCACCTGCCAGGTTTGCACGCGCGGCTGATCGCCATCGATCGAAGTCCGGATCAACTCGCGCAATTGCTGCCCATCGACGATGGGCGTTCTGCCGATGGCCCGGACCAGATCGCCATTGCGCAGGTCGGCGCGCTCTGCGGCGCTGCCCGCCATGACCTCGCCGATCTCAGGCCGCGTAAGAGGAGCGAGCACGCCGATCTTGCGGAACATCTGCGGATCGGCGTCCTTGGCCTGCATGCGGCTCAGGGGCAGCACGACCTGGCGTTCGGGCCGACCGCCCTCGCCTGCGATTTCGAGTGTCAGGTCCCGGCCGTCGAGGGCACCGCGCGTCATGCGCCAGCGAAGGTCCTCGAACGACTGCACCGGCTCCAGGTCGCCGTCGAAACCGGCGCGCGTGACATGCTCGCCGCCGCGAAGGCCCGCTACCTCGGCCAGGGAAGCCGCAACGGGGCGGGCCAGCTTGGCGACGGGCTCATCCACGCCGATCCAGTTGACGGTCGTGTAGAGCACCACCGCAAGGAGCAGGTTGGCAATGGGTCCGGCGGCAACGATGGCCGCGCGCGAGCGCAGCGGCTGCGTGTTGAACGCGCGGTGCCGTTCTTCGGGCGCCACCGGCCCCTCGCGCTCGTCGAGCATCTTGACGTAGCCGCCGAGGGGAAATACGCCGATGACGAATTCGGTCGACTGGCCGTCGCGCTGGCGCTTGGGCTGCCACCGGTAGAGCGTCTTGCCGAAGCCGACCGAGAACCGCAGCACCTTGACGCCGCAAGCAACGGCGACGCGGTAGTGGCCGTATTCGTGCACGGCAATCAACACGCCGATGGCAACCACAAAGGCTATGACAGTGAGCATCCGAGTCCTCGGTTGTCCGGCGTATCAGGCCGCAAAGCGCAGCGCTGCGGCATTGGCGGCCGCGCGGGCACTGGCATCGAGCGCCAGCAGGTCCGCCAGCGATGCGGGCTTGGAGGGAGAAATGGCTTCCAAAGTTTCCATGTTGACCGCATGAATGCGATCGAAGCGAAGTCGCCGGTCAAGAAAGGCCTCGACTGCGACTTCGTTGGCTGCATTGAGCACCGCCGTGGTCCCGGGGGCCGCGCGAAGCGCGTGCCAGGCCAATCCCAAGCCCGGGAAGAGCGCTGCATCCGGAGCATCGAAGCTCAGCGCCGCCATCTGGCGGAAATCCAGGCGCCCCGCCCCGCTTTCGATGCGCTCGGGCCAAGCCAGGCCGACGGCAATGGGCACGCGCATGTCGGGCGTGCCGAGTTGCGCAATGACCGAGGCGTCGGTGAACTGGACCATCGAATGCACCACGCTCTGCGGATGGATGACCACCTCGATCTGCTCGGGCAACACGCCGAACAGGTGGCGCGCCTCGATCACCTCGAGCGCCTTGTTCATCATGGTGGCGGAATCGACAGAAATCTTGCGCCCCATGACCCAGTTCGGATGGGCGCAGGCCTGCTCAGGCGTGACCGTGCCCAGGGTGCCGGGCGCGCGTGTACGAAACGGGCCGCCCGAAGCGGTCAGGATGATCTTGTCGATGCGCCGCGACCAGGTAGACGGATCTTCAGGCAGCGACTGGAAGATGGCCGAGTGCTCGCTGTCGATCGGCAGCAGCGTGGCACCGCCTTCGTGCACGGTGCGCATGAAAAGCTCACCGCCGACCACCAGTGCCTCTTTGTTGGCCAGAAGGAGCCGCTTGCCGGCGCGCGCGGCCGCCAGGCACGGGCCCAGGCCCGCAGCGCCCACGATGGCGGCCATGACGGCATCGACTTCTTCGTGTGACGCTATTTTTTCTATAGCATCAGGGCCGCTCAGGACTTTCGTGGGGAGATTGTTCTGCTCGAGCTTTTCCGCCAGCAGCGCCGCATGCGGCGCACTGGCCATGACCGCGAAACGGGGCGAAAACCGCGCGCATTGCGCCAGCAGTTCGTCGACCTTGGTCGCTGCGGAGAGTGCAAAAACCTCGAAGCGCTCGGGGTGCCGGGAGATGACGTCGAGCGTGCTGACCCCGACCGAGCCGGTCGAGCCCAGCACCGTGATGCGTTGTTTGGGTGTGTTCACAAGGAACCCAGCATCATTGCGATGGGAAGCGCCGGCAAGAGGGCATCCACGCGGTCGAGCACGCCGCCGTGGCCCGGCAGCAGGCGGCTGCTGTCCTTGGCGCCGGCGCTGCGCTTGATCAGCGATTCGACCAGGTCGCCGACAACGCTCATCGCGGCAAGAAACACCACGCCCACGAGCAGCAGCCACCAGCCGCGCTCATGCAGCCGGGTGTAGAGGCTTGCCACGGTTGCCCCGGCCGCCCTGTCGGCCCACACCCACGCACAGGCCAGAACCACCACGCCTGCCATGCCGCCCCACACACCTTCCCAGCTCTTGCCGGGGCTGATGGCGGGTGCGAGCTTGCCGCGGGTGAACTTGAGGCCGAAGGCGCGGCCCGCGAAATAGGCGAAGACGTCGGCCACCCAGACCAGCACAAGAATGGAAAGCAGAAAATTGATGCCGACCATGCGCGCCTGCACCGCCGCGAGCCACGCCACCCAGAGCGCCAGCAATCCGCCAACCAGCCGCAGGCCGCGCGGAATGCGGGGCCAGCCCGGCACCGCGACACGCAGCAGTGCGGAGCCACCGAGCACCCACGCCGCGCTGGCCAGCAGCCACATGAGCATCAGCGGCCGCTCGAGCAAACCGAGCCACCACGACAACGCGCAAAGCGTCACCGTCTCCAAGCCAAGGAACACTGACAGTTGCTGCCCGTATCCGTTGAGGCGGCCCCACTCCCAGGCTGCGGCACCGATCAGCACCAGCATGACGCAGGCAAATGGAACGTGAGAGGGATAGAAAAGCGCCGGCAGCAAGATCGCCAGCAGGACGATGGCCGTGAGAATGCGTTGTTTGAGCATGCGGCGGTATTTCGGGCCATTGAAGGCCGTCAGGCCAACTGGCGATCTGAGGTGGAATCGCTGCCGGCCGTGACCTGCGCGGAAGTCTTGCCGAAACGGCGCTCGCGAAGCTGGAATGCAGCAATTCCCGCATCAAGCTCGGCTTCGTCGAACTCCGGCCACAGCTTGTTGCTGAAGAAAAGCTCCGCGTAGGCGCTTTGCCACAGCAGGAAATTCGACAGGCGCTGCTCGCCGCCAGTGCGAATGAGCAGGTCAGGGTCGGGCACATGGGCCAAGGCCATGGCGCGATCGAGGTTGGCTTCGGTGAGCGGCTCGCCCTGCTCCGCCAGCTTGGCCGCAGCACGTGCAATGTCCCAACGGCCGCCGTAGTTGAAGCAGACGTTGAGGATGAGCTTGGTGTTCTGCGCCGTGGCCTCTTCGGCATCGACCAGGCCTTGCACCATTTTCTTGGAGAGCCCGGCCCGCTCGCCTACGAAGTGCAGCCGCACGCCGTCGCGGCTCAGCTTGGGCACCTCGCGCGCGAGCGCACCGACCATGATTTCCATGAGCCCCGAAACCTCTTCGGGCGGCCGGTTCCAGTTTTCAGACGAAAACGCGAACACCGTGAGAACGCCCACGCCGCGATCGACGCAGGCCCTGACGCAGCGGCGCAGCGATTCGACGCCCTGCTTGTGGCCCGCCACGCGAGGCAGGAATCGCCGCGTGGCCCAGCGTCCGTTGCCATCCATGACGATGGCAATGTGGTGGGGAATCTGCAGCGAAGACGAGGCCATGCGCAGCCTCAAACGGCCATGATCTCCGCTTCCTTGGCCGCGACCAGCCGGTCGATTTCCGCGATGTGGCGGTCGGTGACCTTCTGGATCTCGGCCTCGGCGCGCTTCTGGTCGTCTTCGGAGGCGAGCTTTTCCTTGACCAGCTTCTTGACCGCTTCGTTCGCGTCGCGGCGCAGGTTGCGCGTGGCGATCTTGGCGCTTTCGCCTTCGTTGCGAACCAGCTTGGTCATTTCCTTGCGGCGCTCTTCGCTCATTGCGGGAAGCGGCACGCGGATCAGGTCGCCCATCGAGGCCGGGTTCAGGCCCAGGTCGCTTTCGCGGATGGCTTTTTCGATCTTGGCGCCCATGCCCTTTTCCCAGGGCTGGACGCTGATGGTGCGCGAGTCGAGCACCGACACGTTGGCCACCTGGCTCAGGGGAACCTGCGAGCCGTAGTACTCCACATGGATGGAGTCGAGCAGCGCGGAATTGGCCCGGCCGGTACGGATCTTGGTGAGGTTGTTCTGGAACGCAGCCAGCGACTGGTTCATCTTCGCATCGGTCGTGCTGCGAATTTCTGCAATGTTAGGGGTGGTCATCTCAATACTCCTCAGGCATGCACCAGCGTGCCTTCGTCCTCGCCCATGACGACGCGCTTGAGTGCGCCGTTCTTGAAGATCGAGAACACCTTGATCGGCAACTTCTGGTCGCGGCACAGCGCGAAGGCCGTGGCGTCCATGATGCCGAGATTTTGCGCGATTGCCTCGTCGAAGGTGAGCGTGGAATAGCGCGTTGCATCCGGATGGGTCTTGGGGTCGGCGGAATAGACACCGTCGACCTTCGTCGCCTTGAGCACCAGCTCGGCGCCGATTTCGGCACCGCGCAGTGCGGCAGCCGTGTCGGTGGTGAAGAACGGGTTGCCGGTACCCGCGGCAAAAACCACGACCTTGCCCTCTTCGAGATACTGCAGCGCCTTGGGCCGCACATACGGCTCGACCACCTGCTCGATGGCAATGGCGGACATCACGCGAGCCACCAAACCCTGCTTGTTCATGGCATCGGCCAGCGCCAGCGAGTTCATCACCGTGGCCAGCATGCCCATGTAGTCGGCCGTGGCGCGATCCATGCCGACCGAACCTCCCGCGACGCCGCGGAAGATGTTGCCGCCGCCGATGACGACGGCGACTTCCACGCCCATGTTCACCACCTCGGCCACCTCTTCGACCATGCGGACGATGGTCGCACGGTTAATACCAAAGGCATCGTCTCCCATTAACGCTTCACCCGACAGCTTCAACAAGATTCGCTTGTGGGCTGGACGGGGATCAGACATGGGCAATTTCCTTACTTGGGTTGGCGGGGGCGAGTGTAGAACGAGGCGGTGAAAAAGCGGCGGCACACACACGTGCGCCGTCGCTTTGGGGCGTAACAGTTTTTACGCGGCGGCCTTGGCGGCAGCAACTTGCGCTGCCACTTCGGCTGCGAAATCGTCGACCTTCTTTTCGATGCCTTCGCCGACCACGTAAAGGGTGAAGCCCTTGATCGTGGTGTTGGCGGCCTTGAGCATCTGCTCGACGGTCTGCTTGTCGTTCTTCACGAACGGCTGGTTGTGCAGCGAGACTTCCTTCAGGTACTTCTGTACGCCGCCTTCGATGCGCTTGGCAACGATGTCGGCAGGCTGCGCCTTCTTGCCTTCGGCTTCGGCCGTCTTGCGGTCTTCTTCGGCCTTGCCGGCGGCAACGGCGCGCTCTTTCTCGATCAGGTCGGCGGGCACGTCTGCAGCCGAAATAGCGACCGGCTTCATGGCGGCGATGTGCATTGCCACGTCCTTGGCCGACGTTTCGTCGCCTTCGAACTCGACCATCACGCCGATGCGCGTGCCGTGCAGGTACGAAGCCAGCTTGCCGTTGCCGGCAAAGTGCTTGAAGCGGCGGAAGCTCATGTTCTCGCCGATCTTGCCGATCAGGCCCTTGCGCACGTCTCCCAGCGTGGGGCCGAAGCCGTCCTGCTCATAGGGCAGCGCGCCGAGCGCAGCGATGTCGGCGGGATTGTTCTTGGCGACCAGCATCGCGGCAGCGTTGGCCATGGCCAGGAAGCTGTCGTTCTTGGTGACGAAGTCGGTTTCGCAGTTGATTTCGATCATGCCGCCGGCCGAGCCTTCGACAAACGCCGTGACCACGCCTTCGGCGGTGATGCGACCCGAAGCCTTGCCCGCCTTGTTGCCGAGCTTGATGCGCAGCAGCTCTTCGGCCTTTTCCATGTTGCCGTCGGCCTCGGTCAGGGCCTTCTTGCATTCCATCATGGGCGCGTCGGTCTTTGCGCGCAGTTCGCCGACCATGCTTGCGGTGATTGCAGCCATTGTTCTATCTCCGTGTCCAAAAAATCAGATTAAAAAAAAGGGGCACCAAAGCCCCTTCTTCAGGCGCGTGAGAGCACTCGATCAGGCCGAGGCGCCCTCTTCGACTTCGACGAATTCGTCGCTGCCTTCGGCAATGGCCTTGACCACGTCACCGGTGGCGCTGTTGCGGCCTTCGATGATCGCGTCGGCGATGCCGCGGGCGTACAGCGTGACAGCCTTCGACGAGTCGTCGTTGCCAGGAATGACGTAGTCGATGCCTTCGGGCGAGTGGTTGGAGTCCACCACGCCGATCAGCGGAATGCCGAGCTTCTTGGCTTCTGCCACGGCGATCTTGTGGAAGCCCACGTCGATCACGAAGATGGCGTCGGGCAGCGCAGTCATGTCCTGGATGCCGCCGATGTCCTTTTCGAGCTTCTCGATTTCACGGGTGAACGTGAGCTGCTCTTTCTTGCTCAGGCTTTCGAGGCCGGCTTCTTGCTGGGCCTTCATGTCCTTCAGACGCTTGATCGAGGTCTTGACGGTCTTGAAGTTGGTCAGCATGCCGCCAAGCCAGCGGGTGTCAACGAAAGGCACGCCGGCGCGGCGGGCTTCGGCAGCCACGATTTCACGGGCCTGGCGCTTGGTGCCGACCATGAGGATGGTGCCGCGGTTGGCGGTGAGCTGCTTGGCGTACTTCATCGCGTCCTGGAACATCGGAAGCGACTTTTCCAGGTTGATGATGTGGATCTTGTTGCGATGGCCGAAGATGAACGGAGCCATCTTGGGGTTCCAGAAGCGGGTTTGGTGACCGAAGTGGACACCGGCTTCCAGCATTTCGCGCATGGTGGTCGACATTGAAATTACTCCAAAGGTTGGGTCTAAAATCCAGCCCGTTTTGCGCCTCCTTCGAATGGAGTCACAACACCTTGATTGGGCCGGTTTGCGAATGTGTCTGGCTGGGTGCGGCGAGAGCCGTCGCATGATCAGCGAAACCCAACGAGTATAGCACGGCCCGTCCTGTCCTTTCCCCCTTGTCCCACCCCGGAACCGAGCCGCCCGCGCCCTCGCAGCCCACTCATGAACGACCTTCACGCCGCCCGTCTGAACCTTCTGGCAGGCGGCAGCGATGCACGCACCGAAATGGAGCGCGCCATCGAGATTTCCGAATCGCCGGCCTGCAACCACGTCTTCACCCGCACGCTGTTCGACGAAGCGCGCCGGCAAGCCGACCGGCCGGCGCTGCAAAGCCGGCTTGCCGGGCTTGCATTCACCGCCAAGGACCTGTTCGACATCGACGGGCAGCCGACTCCCGCGGGCTCCGTTGTGCTTTCGCACGCCCCGGCCGCCAAAGCGGATGCCGTGGCCGTGGCGCGGCTGCGCGCCGCGGGCGGAGTGCTGACCGGGCGCACCAACATGAGCGAGTTCGCTTTCTCGGGCGTGGGCGTCAACCCCCATCACGGCACGCCGGCCAACGCGAGCGACTCGGCCACCCCGCGCATTCCGGGAGGCTCCTCTTCCGGCGCCGCCATTTCGGTGGCTACGGGGGCGGCATTCATCGGACTGGGCTCCGACACCGGCGGCTCGATCCGCATTCCCGCGGCGCTGAACGGCATCGTGGGCTTCAAGAGCACCGCCCGCCTGGTTTCGGCCGACGGCGCCCTGCCGCTGTCGACCACCCTGGACACCGTTTGCGCCATGACGCGATCGGTGCGGGACGCCGTCACCGCACATGAAATCCTCGCGGGGCGCCGCGTGACTGCCGGCGCAGCCGCCCTGGGCGCTTACCGGCTGGCCGTGGTCAAGAACGTGTTTTTCGACGGCATCGAGCCTGCCGTGGCCCAGGCCTTCGAAGGTTCGCTGCGAGCATTGCGCGCCGCTGGCGCCCAAATCGAGGAAATCGCGCTGCCGGAACTGGCAGAGCTGCAGGCCATCAACGCCACCGGCGGATTTTCGGCGGCCGAGTCTTACGCCTGGCACCGCCTGTTGCTGGAACGCAGCGGCGCCGGCTACGACCCGCGCGTTGCGCAGCGCATTCTCAAAGGCGCCGGCATGAAGGCGCATGAATACATCGATCTCGTGAATGCCCGATGCGCCTGGATTGCCCGCGTCGAAGCGGCGCTCGCGCCCTACGACGCCGTGCTGTCGCCGACCGTGCCGATCACCGCGCCTCCCATCGCGAGCGTGGCACCGGGCGCCGAGCGCGACGAAGAGTTTTTTCGCGTCAACGCAATGCTGCTGCGCAACCCGTCGATCGTCAACATGCTCGACGGCTGCGCCATTTCGCTGCCCTGCCATGCCGCCGGCGAGCTGCCCGTCGGCCTGATGCTGTGGCACGCCGCACTGCACGACGACCCCGTTCTCGCGATTGCCTTACAAACGGAACACGCACTGCGAAGACAATAGCTGCACGCCTACCGACGGGCGTCAGCCATCTCTTCTTACTCAAGCATTCAATGAAAATCGCGATCGTGGGCGCCGGCATCATCGGCGTCACCACCGCCTGGGAACTGGCTTCGGACGGCCATGAAGTGTCTGTGTTCGAGCGCCGCGGCGCGGCCGCCGAGGAAGCCAGTTTTGCCAATGCGGGCGTGGTCGCACCGGGCTATGTAACGCCGTGGGCCGCACCGGGCATGCGCGCCAAGGTGCTGCGTTCACTACTCTCCTCCCACGGCGCCATCAAACTGCGCTGGCCGCTGAACTCACGCGATATCGGCTGGATGTCGCGCTGGCAGAAGGCCTGCAAGCTCGAAACCTACCTGGCGAACCGCGCCCGCATGCAGCGGCTGGCGTTCTACAGCCGCACCCGCCTGCACGAGGTGACGGAGGCGCGCGAACTCAGCTACGAACGCAGCGACGGCTACCTTGTGCTGCTGCGCTCCAAGCGCGAGAAAAAGCTGGTTCAGCCCGGCCTCGACGTCTTGCGCGCGGCGGGCAGCGTCTTTCGCGAAGTCGACGCCGACGAGGCCCGGCGCATCGAACCCGCGCTCAGCACCGACACCGCGCTTGCAGGCGCCATCTACCTGCCCGAGGACGAAGTGGCCAACTGCCGCCAGTTCGCGCTGCTGCTCAAGTGGGAGGCCGAGGCACTTGGCGCCCAGTTCCATTTCAACTGCGACATCGCACCGCTGAGCCGCGCCGAGCCCACCTCCGTTTCGCTCGCAAGTGGCTCCCCGCCGCTGCGGTTCGACGCCGTGGTGGTTTGCGCCGGGCTGGCCTCGGCAGCGCTCGTGCGGCCGCTCGGGCTTCGGATTCCACTCGCCCCCATCTACGGGCACTCCATCAGCGCGCCAATCCGCGAATCGCTCAACGCGCCGCGCAGTGCGGTGATGGACGAACGCTACAAGGTCGCGATCTCGCGCCTGGGCCAGCGCGTGCGCGTGGCCGGGAGCGCCGAAATCGGCGGTTCGCTGAGCACCATGAACCCATCCGCGGTGCAAACGCTCTACAAGGTGCTGCACGACTGGTTCCCGGGCGCGGTCACGCTGCAGTCGGGCGTGCAGCAATGGAAGGGAGCGCGGCCGATGCTGCCCGACGGCCCCCCGGTACTCGGCGCCAGCGGCGTGCCGGGTGTCTGGCTCAACCTGGGCCACGGCTCGAGCGGCTGGGCGCTGTCGTGCGGCAGCGCGCGGGTGGTGGCCGACCTGATCAGGGGCCGAGATGCCGGCGTCGACCTGGAAGGCCTGGGCGTCGAGCGGCTCCACCTTTCCTAGAGAGACCGACGCCGCTCCCGCCTGGGCGCCTGGGCGCATGGGCGCCTGGGCGCATGGGCGCATGGGCGCATGGGCGCATGGGGCGGCAAAATGACCCGATGCAACGCATCACGCCAGAAACCGTCGCCGACCTTTTCGATATTGCGGCAACGCGGCGCATCGAGCAGGCAGCTGCAGCCGCCCTGCCCGCCCACACGCTGATGCAGCGCGCCGGCCTTGCCGTGGCGCGGCTGGCCATGGCAGTTGCGCCGCATGCGCGCACGGTATGGGTCGCCTGCGGGCCCGGAAACAATGGCGGCGACGGTTTTGAAGCAGCCGCGCAGCTGCAGCACCGTGGCTTTCTGCCGATCGTCACTTTCGCCGGCGATGAGAACCGCCTGCCGCCGGACGCGAAGGCATCGCTGCAGCGAGCCAGGGATGCCGGCGTGATCTTCGCGCCCAACCCGCCCGCGACCTATGGACTGGCCATCGATGCGCTGCTCGGTATCGGCGCCGCCCGGCCGATCGAGAACGCCATGGCCGAATGGCTGCGCCAGATGCATTCGTCGGCGCAACCGGTTCTGAGCGTTGACGTGCCGTCCGGGCTGAACGCCGACACCGGCGTTTCAAGCGCCATCCCTCATTCGGGTGCCGCATCGCCCCGCTTCTGCATCACCTTTCTGACCCTGAAGCCAGGCCTCTTTACGGCGCAAGGCCGCGATGCCGCAGGCACGGTGTGGTTCGACGACCTGGGTTGCGGCGGCAGCATCGCTGAACCGCCCGCCGCGCGCCTTGCGGGCCGCCCGGCGGCCCCGCCACGCAGCCACGCATCGCACAAGGGCAGCTATGGCGATGTCGCAGTGATCGGCGGCGCACCGGGCATGGCCGGCGCCGCGCTGCTGGCCGGATCGGCCGCGCTGCATGCGGGCGCCGGACGTGTGTTCGTGGGCTTGCTCGACCCGAGCGCTGCCCCTGTCGACTTTGCACAGCCCGAATTGATGCTGCGAGACGCCGATGCGCTCGATCTCTCGGGCATGACAGCGGTCTGCGGATGCGGCGGAGGCACGGACGTACGCGCGGTACTGCCGCGCGTGCTGGCGACGGCGGCGTCACTGGTGCTCGATGCCGATGCACTGAACGCCATTTCGAGCGACAGCGCGTTGCAAACGCAACTGGCATCACGCAGCCGACGCGGAAAGCCGACCGTCATCACTCCGCATCCGCTCGAAGCCGCGCGCCTGCTGGATTGCACGGCCGCCGACATTCAAGCCGACCGGCTGGCAGCAGCCCGCGAACTGGCATCGCGCTATGGCGCAATTGCCGTGCTCAAAGGCTCTGGAACGGTCATCGCCGACAACAGCGGCGCGCCGCCTGTGCTCAACCCGACCGGCAATGCCGCGCTCGCAACCGCCGGCACGGGCGACGTGCTGGCCGGAATGATCGGCGCCGCGATGGCGTCAAAACAATCGCCATTCGAGGCTGCGCAAAGCGCCGTCTGGCGCCACGGCCAGATCGCCGGCACCTGGCCGGCCGATGCACCTCCGCTAACGGCCGGTGCGCTGGCACGCCAGGCACCCGGCTGACGAGGAGGCTCTAGCCGCGTCCGACGAAGGGCATCTTCGTCGCCATCACGGTGTGGAACAGCACGTTGGCTTCCAGCGGCAGGTTTGCCATGTAGAGCACCGACTGCCCGACGATCTTGACGTCCATCAACGGCTCGATCGCCAGTTCGCCGTTGGCTTGCGGCACGCCCTTGGCCATGCGCGCAGCCAGTTCGGTCATGGCATTGCCCACATCGATCTGGCCGACTGCGATGTCGTACTTGCGCCCGTCGAGCGACGCGGTCTTGGTGAGGCCCTCGACCGCATGCTTGGTCGCCGTGTAGGCCGGCGAATTCGGCCGCGGCGCAGTGGCCGAGATGGAACCGTTGTTGATGATGCGGCCGCCTCGCGGGGTCTGCGCCTTCATCGTGCGGAACGCCTGCTGGATGCAGAAGAACATGCCGTTCAGGTTGATGTCGACCACACCGCGCCATTGATCGGGCGTCCAGTCTTCAAACGGGCCCGGCGGGTTGCCCACGCCGGCATTGTTGAACAGCAGGTCGACACGGCCGAAGCGTTCGACCACGGCGGCGAACAGCGCCTGCACCGATTCGGCGTTGGCCACATCGGTGGGTACGGCAAAGGCGCGCGCCCCAGCCCCGGACTCTTCCGCCACCTGCTCCAGCGGCTCGGGGCGGCGCCCCGCCAGCCCCACGCTCCAGCCATCGGCCAGCAATGCGAGCGCCGCGGCGCGTCCGATGCCCGTGCCGGCACCCGTGACGATTGCGACGCGGCCCTTGTTGTTTTCCACGCTCATGCTCAGTGTCTCCTTCTCAGCTTGTCTGTATTGCTTGTGTATGGGTGCGATGCGTTGTGCGTCATGTGCGACGCGGTGGCTTGCGGCCCTTCATCTTGTTTGCGGCCTTTTTCACCGCCGACTTGAAGGCCTGCATCGCCGATTGAGGCCCCGGCGCTGCAGTGGCCGCGCGGTCGCTGCGTTGTTCGGGCGCGGCCTCGGCCTTGTGGCGCGAGCTGCGCTTGGCTGACGCCTTGACGGGCACGCCGGCCGAGCCCACGCCCTTGTCCTTCATGGCGCGCGACGTGAGCTCTTCACCCTCGCGCACCAGGCGGAAGTCGATCTTGCGCCCGTCCAGGTCGACGCGGCTCACCTGCACCCGCACGCGGGTGCCGATCGCATAGCGAATGCCGGTGCGCTCGCCGCGCAGTTCCTGGCGCATTTCGTCGAACTTGAAATACTCGCCACCAAGCTCGGTGATGTGCACCAGTCCCTCGACATACATGGCGTCCAGCGTCACAAAGATGCCGAAGGTGGTGGCCGCGGTGACCACGCCGCCGTATTCCTCGCCCAGGTGCTCGCGCATGTACTTGCACTTGAGCCACGCCTCGACGTCGCGGCTGGCTTCGTCGGCACGGCGCTCGTTGGCGCTGCAATGCAGGCCGGCGGCTTCCCATGCCAGCACTTCCTTGGTGGGAGCAACAGTGGCCTTCTGCGGCTTGGTCGTCGGCGCCTTGACGCGAGAGGCCAGCCGCTTGGCGAGCTTGGCATGCGCCTCGCCCGGCGTCGGCAGCATCGGCAGCTGATAGCGCGTCTTGCCGAGAATTGCCTTGATCACGCGGTGCACCAGCAGGTCCGGATAGCGCCGGATCGGGCTCGTGAAGTGCGTATAGGCCTCGTACGCCAGTCCGAAGTGGCCGCTGTTGATGGGCGTGTAGATCGCCTGCTGCATCGAGCGAAGCAGCATGGTGTGGATCTGCTGCGCGTCGGGCCGCTCCTTGGTGGCCTCGGCAATCGCCTGGAATTCGCCGGGCCGCGGGTCGTCGGTAATGCTCAATCCCACGCCCATGGCCTTCAGATAGCCGCGCAGGATTTCCTTCTTCTCGGGCGTCGGGCCTTCGTGCACGCGGAACAGGCCCGGGTGCTTGCCTTCGGCGATGAAGTCGGCGCTGCACACGTTGGCCGCGAGCATGGCTTCTTCGATGAGACGGTGCGCTTCGTTGCGTGTGCGCGGCACGATCTTCTCGATACGGCCCGCGTCGTCGCAAATGATTTGCGTCTCGGTGGTCTCGAAGTCGACCGCGCCACGCTTGCCGCGCTGCTTGAGCAGGGCCTTGTAGACATCGGCCAGGTTCAGCAGATCCTTCACGCGGTCCTTGCGCTTGGCTGCCTCGGGGCCGCGCGTGTTGCCCAGAATGGCCGCCACTTCGGTATAGGTGAAGCGCGCATGGCTGAACATCACCGCCGGGTAGAACTGGTAGGCGTAAATCTCGCCGTCGGCGGCCACGAGCATGTCGCACACCATGCACAGGCGCTCGACCTCGGGGTTCAGCGAGCACAAGCCGTTAGAAAGCTTTTCCGGCAGCATCGGGATAACGCGGCGCGGAAAGTAGACACTGGTCGCGCGGTCGTAGGCGTCGATGTCGATCGCCGAGCCGGTCTGCACATAGGCGCTGACGTCCGCAATGGCCACCAGCAGTCGCCATCCCTTGCCTCGGCCAACCTTCGCGGGTTCGCAGTACACCGCGTCGTCGAAGTCGCGCGCGTCCTCGCCGTCGATGGTGACCAGCGGCACGTCGGTCAGGTCGATGCGGCCCTTCTTGTCCGCTGGCCGAACCTTGTCCGGCAAGGCCTTGGCCTCGGCCAGGCAGTCGGCTGAAAACTCGTGCGGCACCCCGTACTTGCGCACGGCAATTTCGATCTCCATCCCCGGATCGTCGATCTCGCCGAGCACTTCCTTCACGCGGCCCACGGGTTGGCCGAACAGGGCCGGCGGCTCGGTGAGCTGCACCACAACAACCTGCCCCACCTTCGCGGGACCGGTCGCGCCCTTGGGAATCAGTACGTCCTGTCCGTAGCGCTTGTCTTCGGGCGCGACGAGCCAGATGCCGCCTTCATGCAACAGGCGGCCGATGATCGGCTGCTCGGGGCGCTCGACGATTTCGACCACCCGCCCCTCGGGGCGCCCGCGCCTGTCTTGCCGCACCACGCGCGCCTTGACGCGGTCTTTGTGCAGCACTGCACGCATCTCGTTCGGGGGCAAATAGATGTCGGCTTCGCCGTCGTCGCGCTGCACGAAACCGTGTCCGTCGCGATGTCCCTGAACAGTTCCTTCAAATTCATCCAGCAGACCGCTGGAGTGGCCATTATTTTTGATATGATTCTCTCTTTCCTGAAATTCAAAACATAACTGCTTCGGCAGCTATGTGGGCCCAGATGGCGGAATTGGTAGACGCACTAGTTTCAGGTACTAGCGAGTAACATCGTGGAGGTTCGAGTCCTCTTCTGGGCACCACCCCTACCAAGCTGAAACCCCTGTGAATCTGTGATTTACAGGGGTTTTTTCTTTTCCCTGGGAACATGATCGAGGGATGCTCTCCCTCACGAAAGCCGGTCATGGCCAAGGCAGGCCAGACCGACGGAAATCCGCCGCATTCGCGCACACCATCGCAGTCCCGAAGCGGGAGTTTTTGCGAAACGGTTTTCGACGACACGGATTCGGACAAGTGGAACGGGCTTCGTCTCATGAAGTGATGCAGCAACCTGCTCACCGGGGAGCGGCTTTTCGCCATTCTGACGCAGTACATCGACGAATGATCGCGCACAGTCTCATGAAGCGCGGCAACCGAGTCAATACACCGCGTTGCCAGTAAAGGTGAACCGCAAACCCAACCTGATGAGCGCGGCGTTCAACTCGCTGCGCGATCACAGGACGGATCTGCGGGAGTTGCGACAGGCCTTGAAGCCCGCCGTGCACCTTACCACGCCAAGGTTGCGACCGATCCGACCAACCAAGTGTTCCGCACGGTCCGCCATACTCGGGCCGGCCGACGGCCTCTTCTCGTCCATGTCCATTTTTCAAAACATCCGTCAGTGGGCCTCGCGGATCAAGCGCGACGCCGTCACGCTGTGGTTTGCCTACCGGCATCCTGGCACGCCCTGGTTCGCAAAGGCGCTCGCCGCTTTTGTCGTTGCGTATGCGCTGAGCCCGATCGATCTGATTCCAGATTTCATTCCGGTACTTGGCTATCTGGACGACGCCTTGCTGTTGCCCGGCCTGATCTGGCTGAACATCCGGCTCATTCCCTCGGCTGTTCTCGAGGAATGCCGCGTCCGCGCAGACACGTGGATGAAAGAGCGAGGCGCAAAGCCCCGAAGCATCGCGGGTGCGGTTCTCGTCCTTGCCGTCTGGATCGCCACCGGCGTGGGTTTGTGGGCTTGGTTCATCACGCGCGCCTAGCCTTGCCGCAGCGCATGTGGCTTCGAGCCGGAAAAGTGTGGCGAAAGTCACACTTTTCCATCAATATGCTTCCAAAGGTAACGAAAAAACGCACAAAAGGTTACGTTTGGTTTGAAAATATGGGCATCAAACCTACTGGAAACCATCGTGATTGCAGCATTTACCTTGTTAATCGGCATGTTCCTCGGAGCGTTGTTTATGAGCCTTCTGGTCATTTCACGCTCGGATGACTGAAAACAGCCGGGCCGTGGCCGCCCCACCCAAGCCCATCGAAAAGCCCGCTTCCGCGGGCTTTTCTTTTTGGAGTCCTGGCTACGTCAGCAGATTCGACTTGGGTCTGCGGCTCGTTTCAATCGAGTAGATGGCGGGCTTCTCCTGCTCGGCCCTCGCGTCGGGGTCAACGCCGGGAGCAGGCAGCGGATAGACCTCGTGGGTCAGGCGCTTCACTCGGTCTGCGTACATCTTTGCCAAGGCGGCGTGGTGCTCCGCCGCCGCCTGGTGCTCAAGGCGCGCCATCTGCGCCTCTTGCAGCAATGTCGCCGCCCTCTTGAGGTGAAGGCTGGAACCGGATTGAAAGAGTTGGAAGAACATGGAACCTCCTCGAAGCAGAGGCAGCCACATTCAAGCCTTGCGTTCCGCGCGTCTGTAGGCGCGCAACTTTTCAGGCTGTCATTCAGCCTTTAGTTTGCAGGTCGGCGAGTGCCGCCGCATGCCTGGCAACGCAGCGGCGGCGTGTTTCGAGCTGGAGGGCTGAACGGCTCAGATCGGCAAGGCGATCAGGTCGTGGCCTTCGGCTCCGACGATGCGGGCCTTGGTGAATTCACCCACCTTGAGCGTCTTGCTGATTTTTTCGGGTGGCAGCAGGCGCACGGTGCCGTCGATCTCGGGCGCGTCGGCATAAGTGCGGCCAACGCCGCCCTTGCGGCCCATGCCGGGCGCTGAATCCACCAGCACCTGCATCGTTGCACCAATGCGCTGCTGCAACTTGGCAATCGAAACGGCTTCAGCCACTTCCATGAAGCGGGCACGGCGCGCTTCGCGCTCGGCCGTCGGCAGCATGCCGGGAATGTCATTGGCCGTCGCGCCTTCCACCGGGCTGTAGGCAAAGCAGCCCGCCCGGTCGATCTGCGCTTCGCGAATGAAGTCGAGCAGGTGCTCGAACTCCTGCTCGGTCTCGCCGGGAAACCCTGCGATGAAGGTGCTGCGGATCACGAGTTCGGGGCAAACCTCGCGCCAGCGCGCAAGGCGCTCCAAGTTCTTCTCGCCGCTTGCCGGGCGCTTCATGCGCTTGAGCACATCGGGGTGGCTGTGCTGCAGGGGCACGTCGAGGTAAGGCAGCACCTGCCCGCTCGCCATCAACGGAATGATCTCGTCCACGCTCGGGTACGGGTACACATAGTGCAGACGGACCCAGGCGCCGTACGGCTCGGCAATTTCGCCCAGCGTGCGCACCAGTTCGAGCATGCGAGTCTTGACCGGCTTGCCGTCCCAGAACCCGGTGCGGTACTTCACGTCTACCCCGTAGGCCGAGGTGTCCTGGCTGATCACCAAGAGCTCCTTCACGCCACCTTCGAACAGGGCCTTGGCCTCGCCGAGCACGTCGCCGACCGGCCGCGACACCAGGTCGCCGCGCATCGAGGGAATGATGCAGAAGGTGCAGCGGTGATTGCAGCCTTCGCTGATCTTCAGGTATGCGTAGTGGCGCGGCGTGAGCTTGAGCCCGGCAATGCCGAAGGTGTTGGGAACGAGATCGACGAACGGGTCATGCGGCTTCGGCAGGTTGGCATGCACCGCATCCATCACTTCCTGCGTGGCGTGCGGACCGGTCACGGCCAGCACGCTCGGGTGCATTTGCCGAACCAGGTTGCCGCCCTGGTCGCCCGTCTTGGCGCCCAGGCACCCCGTGACGATGACGCGGCCGTTTTCCGCCAGGGCCTCGCCGATGGTGTCCAGGCTCTCCTTCACCGCATCGTCGATGAAGCCGCAGGTGTTGACGATCACCAGGTCGGCGCCTTCGAAGGTCTTGGCCGTCTGGTAGCCCTCAGCGCTGAGCTGGGTCAGGATCAATTCGGAATCGGTAAGGGCCTTTGGGCAGCCCAGGCTCACAAAACCGACCTTGGGGGCAGCCGGCGTGGCGGTACGTTCGGGGGAGGCAACTTCGCTCATATATGCCTCTATTGTCCCAGCTATCGGCCGGGACCGGGATTTCAGGGGCGTTTGATGCCGAATGCGCCCAGAACCTGCTCGGTGTTCTTCTGCATCTGTTCCTGCATTTGCAGGAACACGTTCTTGGACTGCTCGACGTAATTACCCATCAGCCCCTGGAGCATCGGCGACTGCATGGTCATGAAGCGCGACCACATTTCGGGCGTCAGGCCTTCTGCCTTTTCGGCGAGCTGGGCCTGCACTTCGGTCATGGCCTGGATGTTCTTCTCGAGGTACGGCCCCATGTAGCCCTGCATCGCCTGCCCGTAGAACCGGATGATGTTGGCCAGCACCTGCTCGGTGAACATGGGGGCGCCACCCGCCTCTTCTTCGAGAATGATCTGCAGCAGGATGCTGCGCGTGAGGTCGTCCCCGGTCTTGGCATCGCGCACCACGAACTGGGCGTTCTGTATCACCAGCTGCTTCACCTCGGTGAGCGTGATGTAGGTGGATGTCTCGGTGTCGTAGAGCCTTCGGTTGGGGTACTTCTTGATTACACGTTGCACCGGCTTCACCCCGGACTTCTTGCTCTGCACTGCGGACTCCTTCACATGGATGCCCATGTCATCCGATCAATTCTAGGTAGCGGTTTTGCTGCATCGCGACAAGGTTTACCCTGACCGCGCATCCGCCGCCTCAATCGGGCGTTGTCGCGTACTCGGCGCCGCAGGCGTTGCAGCCGGCGCTCTCGGGGCGCTCCGCGGTCGCCTCTCGAAAACGCAGGGGGCTCTTGTGGCCGTACACCACCCAGCAACGCGGGCAGTGTTCATGGCCGGCCGTGGGCAGGTAGGCGCGGGAGCGCTGTTCGGCGCGCTCCTGCGTCACAGCAATGCCCTGCTGCAGGGCACGTGCAATTTCGCGCGCTGCCATGGTGTCGGTACGGCCGCTCGCGTGGTCGTTGATGCCGTAGACCGCACGCGCAAATTCAATGGGGGCTTGCCGGAGCAATGCGGCCAGGCGCATCTCGGCATGAGCCCGATCAACCAGCGTTGATCGCGTATTCATCAGATCGCTTATCAAGAAATTTGGAAAAGGTTTGCAGAGCGGCCAAGGTAGCACAACAACATGGCCATGGTCTTTGTCTGCTTACCGCAAGGACGATTGAGACACCGGGGAACCCGGTGAAAGCTCTGTTCAACAGACCCGGTGGTTGGCCGGAAGTTGAAACAGAAATTGGTAGGCGCGATTGGACTCGAACCAACGACCCCCACCATGTCAAGGTGGTGCTCTAACCAGCTGAGCTACGCGCCTAAGGATGTGTCCGAGAAGCAGCTATTGTAGCAGGAGAAAACGCGCTTTTTAGCGGCGACGTGCAGATCGCACACCGGCAACCGCCGTAACCACGCCAAGCACCTGCGCGAGCCGCGCTGCATCGGAGATCTCCACAGTGAAAGTCATCCACGCCGTGCCCTTGACCGATTGGGTCTGCACGCCGATCACGTTCATCTTCTCTCGTGCGAACACGTCCGAGATATCGCGCAGCAAGCCCTGGCGGTCAGCCGCTTCCACAGCCACGTCGACTGCATACATCGGTGCTTCGCCGCCCTTGGCGGCGCCCCACTCGACATCGATCACGCGCTCGCCATCGCGCGAGGCCATCATCCGGAAGTTGCTGCAGTCGGTGCGGTGAACGCTCACGCCATGGCCGCGCGTCACAAAGCCGCTGATGGGGTCGGGCGGCGCCGGCTTGCAGCACTTGGCAAGCTGCGTCATCAATGAAGACACGCCCACCACCAGCACGCCGCCCTTGCCCGACTTTTCGCTCGCGCGCGGCTTCTTGAGCTGCACGCCGTCGTCGGGGTTGGGCGCGGGCTCCGGCGGACGCAGCAGCATCTCGATGTTGCGCAGCGAAAACTCGTCCTTGCCCACGACTTCGAACAGATGGTCCGCCGACTTGAACCCCAGCTGCGAAGCCAGGTCTTCCAGCCGCGTGGAGGTCTTGCCTTCACGCTGCAGCAGCTTCTCGACGGCCTCGCGCCCGCGCGCCACGGTTTCGTGCGTGATCTGCGCGTTGAACCACGCGCGCACTTTCGCGCGCGCGCGGTGGCTTGCAAGGTAGCCGAGCTCGGCGTTGAGCCAGTCCCGCGAAGGGCCGCCTTCCTTGGCCGCGATGATCTCCACCGTCTGCCCGTTGGAAAGCGGCGTATTCAGCGGCACCATCGCTCCATCGACACGCGCGCCGCGGCACCGGTGGCCGAGCGTGGTGTGCACGGTGTAGGCAAAGTCGACCGGTGTCGCACCCTGCGGCAATTCGACAATGGCGGCGTCGGGCGTCAATACATAGATGCGATCGTCGAAGAGGCCCTGCCCTTGCGAGCCACCCGAAAGATCGCGCTCCCAGGCCAGCAGCTGACGCAGCACGGCAATCTTTGCGTCGTATTCCCCGCTCGCCCACACGCCCGCATAGCCCTTGTGCCCCGCTTCCTTGTAGGCCCAGTGAGCCGCCACGCCGTGTTCGGCATGGTCATGCATTTCTTCCGTGCGGATCTGGATCTCGATCGGCTTGCCGGCCTTGCCATCGACCACCTCGCGCACCACGGTGTGCAGCGACTGGTATCCGTTGGGCTTGGGCCGTGCGATGTAGTCGTCGAACTCTTCGTCGATTGGCAGGAAGTGCGAGTGCACCCAGGCCAGCGCCGCGTAGCAGTCCTTCACGTCGGGCACCACCACGCGCAGCGCGAGGATGTCGAACACCTGCGCAAAGTCGAGCGACTTGCCGCGCATTTTCTTGACGATGCTGTAGATGTTCTTCGGCCGGCCCTGCACCGTGGCGCGCACGCCCTCGGCCTGCAGTTCGCGTTCGAGCTGCGAGCGCAACTGCTCGACGTGGCCTTCGCGTTCGACCCGTTTTTCGTCGAGCAGGCGCGCAATCAGCTTGTAGGTTTCGGGTTCGAGAAAGCGGAACGAAAGATCTTCGATCTCCCACTTCACCTGCCAGATGCCCAGCCGGTTGGCCAGCGGCGCAAACACCTGCAGCGATTCGCGCGCCACGCTCTCGGGCGCGGGCTGTTTGCTGGCCGCGGCATGCCGCAAGGTCTGCAGCCGCGAAGCCAGGCGCAGCATCACCACGCGCAGGTCGCGCGAAAACGCGAGCAGCATCTTGCGCACGTTCTCGGTCTGCGCCCCTGCGCCTTCGGACAGATGGTGGCCTTGCGATGCCGAGCGCGCCTGCTCCTGCACGCGAACCAGCTTGGTGGTTTCCACCGCCAGCGCCGCAAAGTTGTCGCCGAACACCTTGGCGATCACTTCCTGCGGGCGGTTGAGGTGCTGGCAGGCGTACACCAGGTAGCTCGCGGCCTGCATGGCCTCGGAGCCGCCCATCTTCGCGACGATGGCCGCCACCGCATCGGCGTGCGCCAGCGTGTTTTCGCCGGTGTCGAGCTTTTCGTCGGCAATCAACGGCTCGGCAAATGCCCGCGCGCGCGCCAGCATGTTCTCCATGACCGGGGTGCGATCGGCCGTTGCGGCGGACAAGGGATAGTCCACCATGACCGCGTCGGACGTGTTCGCCGTTTGAAGGCTGGAAGACTCGCGCTTCACGTTGGCCTCAATCGAACAGGAAGGATGTGACCGCAGAGACCTGCGCAGGGTCGATGAAGGTCGGCGCATGGCCCACGCCTTCGAACTCGATCAGCTTTGCGCGCGGGCCGCGTTCGGTCATGGCCAGGGCCGTTTCGCGCGAGAGCAGATCCGACTGGGCGCCGCGCGTCACAAGCGTGCGCGCGTCGATGGCGTCGTAAAGGCTCCACATCACCGCGCCGCCCTGGGCCGCGGCTTCGGGCGTGATGGCGCGCAGCGCCACGGCAATGGCCGGGTCGTAGTGAAGCACCCACGGGCCCGCAGCGTCATCGTTGCCGGCTTCGAGCTTGCCCGACCCATCGGCCGTGCGCTGCGACGCCGGCACCACCATGTGCTGCGACAAGGCAAGCCACTGCGCCGGCGTGTGCGGGCCGAAAGTGGTCGAGATCGACCACATGGCATCTGCTGCTTGCTGCACGCTGTCGTAGCGGCCGCCCTGCCCCACGTAGGCGCCGATGCGCTGGAGGGCGCTGGCCTCGATCGTCGGGCCGACGTCGTTCACGACGAAGCGGCGTATTGGCCGGGCCAGCGGCAATTGCTTGTGGCCCGCCAGCACAAAGCCGATCAGCCCGCCCATGCTGGTACCCAGATAGTCGAAGGTATCGATCGGCTGTTCGCGGTGCAGCTCGCCCACCAGCGCCAGCATGTCGGCCGCATAGACCGGCACCTGGTAAAGAGCCGGGTCGCGCAGCCAGTCGCTTCGACCGCGCCCCGCAACATCGGGGCAGACCACGCGCACATTGCCACCAACACGCGCCACGATGGCCTGGGCCAGCACGTCGAAATCGCGCCCTTGCCGGGTGAGCCCGTGCACGCACATCACCACATGTGCACTGCGCGCATCGCCCCATTGCCAATAAGCCATGCGATGACCGCCCTGGGCGTCATCGCACGCCACGTGATGAAGCGTCGGGTCGGTCATGAAAACGAAGTCGTCCTGGTGCGGATAATGGTCTCGTCGCATCCTAATTCATCCGGAGATTGATCTTTATGCTCAAAGGCAAAACCGCGCTTGTCACGGGGTCCACCAGCGGTATTGGCTTTGCCATTGCCAAGGCCCTTGCACAGCAGGGCGCACACATCGTGCTCAATGGCTTTGGCGATGCCGAGGCTCCCAAGTCGCAGATCGAGGCGCTCGGCGTGCGCGCCGAATACCACGGCGCCGACATGAGCAAACCCGACCAGATCGAAGACATGATGAAGTTCGCCGCGGACAGGTTCGGCCGCGTCGACGTCCTCGTGAACAACGCCGGCATCCAGCACGTGGCAAAGGTCGAGGACTTCCCGCCCGAACGTTGGGACGCGATCATCGCAATCAACCTGACCAGCGCATTCCATACGACGCGGCTTGCAATTCCGGCCATGCGCGAAGCCAACTGGGGACGCATCGTCAACGTGGCGTCGGCCCATGGGCTGGTCGCCTCGGCGCAAAAGTCGGCCTATGTGGCGGCCAAGCACGGCATCGTCGGCTTCACCAAGTCGGTTGCGCTCGAAACCGCAACCACCGGCATCACCAGCAATGCAATCTGCCCTGGCTGGGTGCTGACCCAGCTGGTGCAAAAGCAGATCGACGACCGCGCCGCGCGCGAAGGCATTTCGGCCGAGCAGGCGCAAAACGAACTGCTGGGAGAAAAGCAGCCTTCGCTGCAGTTCACCACGGTCGAACAGCTCGGCGGGCTGGCGGTGTTCCTGTGCTCGCCCGCCGCAGACCAGGTGCGCGGCGTGGCCTGGCAAATGGACGGCGGCTGGACGGCCCAGTAATCAGCACGAAGCGGCCGGCGCGCCGGCCGCGCCTTCTTCTTATTTGAGCTGCACCGACCCGGAGACGCTCACGACCACGCTCGTTTTGCCAGCTTCCACCGGCACCGGCGCGTCAGCCGAAAAAGACTTGGCGGATGCCGCCATGACGCGCGGCCGGATCGGGCCGTTGTCGTTCGCGTTCACCGAGACCTCGCGCAGCGTATAGCCCCCGAAGCCGAAGCCCTTGGCCAGTTCGGTGGCCTTCTGCTTGAAGTTCTCGATGGCGATCGTCTGCGCCTCAGTCTCGCTCTTGGCACGCTGCTCGCGGCTCAGTGCAAAACCCACATTGCCGACGTTCAGCGTGGTGATGCGCCCAGCGGTCTGGGTGATGCGCGGAAAGTCGCGGCCCTCGAGCACCATTTCAGCGGAGCCCTGCCAGCCGTTGATCTTGCCTTCGCGGGTGTAGCGCGGCGACAGGCTGAAGTTGCCCGTGCGCACGTCGAGTTGCCCCGGCTGGGCGTTTTTCTTTGCTTCGGCCAGCGCTGCGTCCACCGCGGCCTTGAGCTGCGACTGAACAGTGGCGGCGTCGGTGGCGTCGCGCGTGGTGGTGAGCGTCATGCTCAGCAGGTCTTGCTGCACTTCGACCGTGCCCGAAGCCGTGAGCTGCAGCACGTTCTGCGGCGGCGCGGCCATGTTCTGGGCCATGGCGGTGCCCGCGGCCCCAGCCGCGGCCAATGCGACGCAAGCCGCGATCAGTTTGATTTTTTTCAAGACGAGATACTCCCTGGATTGGTATTCAAGACGCCGAACGCGCCGCGCCGCCTCAGCGGCGCTGGCTGCGCGGCAAGGTCAGCGCGCGGCTGGCCGAAATCGGCGCCGGCGCGATTCGCTCGGCCGGCTGCGATTCTGCCGAATTCGGGCGCGACGGGGTCCCAGGGGGCGTCCACTGCCTTCGCACCTGCTGCCGTAGTTCAAAGAGCTCGGCCGCCGTCAGGCGCCGGCCAGCGGCCGCCTCCTCCCGCCGGATCTCGTCGCGCTGGGCCGCGCGGTGGGCGGCAACGGCTTCGCGCACCTCGCTTCGGCGCACGTCGCCGACCTTGAGAAAGTCGCCGGCCACAGCCAAGGCAGGGCCACAGCCGCAGGCGACGAGGATCGGAAACGCGAAAAGAAGAGTTCTCATTGAACGAAAGTCATCAATGAGGTGGACTTTGCCACTGCCGGGCTAACGTAGGATCACTAGACAGCGAGCGACCGCAAGTTTTGTAACTTAGTGTCAAACCATAAGTAAAACCGGCTCAACGAGGGCCTAACGCCTTCAGAATCGGCGCTGTTACAAATTCAACGTTGTAGAAATGACTCAAGTTCCCGCTCGCACTGACAAGATCGTGATCGTCGACGACGACGCCCGCATCCGCGACCTGCTTCGCCGCTACCTGACCCAGGAAGGTTTCGAAGTGATCGTGGCCGAGGACGGCAAGGCGCTCAACCGCATCCTGCTGCGCGACACGGTCGACCTGATCGTGCTCGACCTGATGATGCCCGGCGAAGACGGCCTTTCGGTCTGCCGACGCCTGCGCGCCGCCAACGACCGCACGCCGATCATCATGCTCACCGCCAAGGGCGAAGACGTCGACCGCATCGTCGGTCTCGAGGTCGGCGCCGACGACTACCTTGGCAAGCCCTTCAACCCCCGCGAACTGCTGGCCCGCGTGCACGCTGTGCTGCGCCGCCGTCCGCCTCTCGAGGCGCCGGGCGCCCCTTCCACCGAGAACGAAACCGTGACCTTCGGGCCTTTCGCCTTCGATCTCGGCTCCCGCACGCTCAAGAAGGACGGCGAGGAGCTTTCGCTCACCACCGGCGAATTCGCAATGCTGAAGGCGCTGGTGCGCCATCCGCGCCAGCCGCTGTCGCGCGAAAAGCTGGCCCAACTGGCCCGCGGACGCGAGTTCGAGCCCTTCGACCGCAGCCTCGACGTGCAGATCTCGCGCCTGCGCAAGCTGGTCGAGGCCGACGCCGCGGCGCCCCGCTACATCCAGACGGTGTGGGGCGTGGGCTACGTGTTCGTGCCGGACGGCGCGGCCTGAACGACGTTCAGAGGTGGCCATCGGCCTGCAATCTGCCAGACCCAGCCCAGCCCAGGAGGACGGCGCCCAGGTCACCATGCCAAGCCCTCTCGAGGGCACCGGCCAGCGTGACCGGCGACCGGGCCTGAAGCTCGGCTTCAGCCTTTTCTGGCGCACATTCTTCCTGCTCGCCCTGCTGCTGATCGGCTGTACGGTCGCGTGGCTGCAGACTTTCCGCTCGCTCGAATACGAGCCCCGCGCCATCCAGACCGCGCACCAGATCGCCTCGCTCGTGAACCTCACGCGCGCGGCGCTGGTGTATTCGGACGCGATCACGCGGGTGTCGCTCATCAAGACGCTGGCCGACCAGGAAGGCGTGCGCATCCTTCCGCGCGAGCCCAACGACCGGTTTCAGCCCTACACCAGCGGCGCGCTCGACCAGCGGGTGACCGAAGAGCTGATCGACCAGCTCGGCGAAGGCACCACGGTGGCGAGCCGCGTCAACGACGAGCCGGGCCTGTGGATCGGCTTCACCATCGAGAGCGACGCCTACTGGCTCCTGCTCGACCCGACACGCTTCAGCCGCGTGGGCGGCCGCACCTGGCTGGTGTGGCTCAGCACGGCCATGGCCCTCTCGCTGGCCGGCGCGGCGCTGATCACCCGGCTGATCAACCTACCCCTCAAGCAGCTTTCGCGCGCCACCATGCAGGTGCGAGAAGGCGAATACGAGGCGCACCGGCTCGACGAGCGTGCCCGCACCAACGAAATCCGCGCGGTGAACATCGGCTTCAACCGCATGGCCGACCAGCTCGCCAAGATCGAACAAGACCGCGCCATCATGCTGGCCGGCATTTCGCACGACCTGCGTACCCCGCTGGCACGCCTGCGGCTCGAAACCGAGATGAGCGTGGCCGACGAAGACGCGCGCGACCACATGGCGGCCGACATCGCCCAGCTCGACGCCATCATCGACAAGTTTCTCGACTACGCACGCCCCGACCATGTCGACCCCAAGCCCGTGCTGCTGCGCGACGTGGTCGATGCCTGCACCTACGCCGTGCAGGACTACGAAGAAATGAACATCCGGGTCGACGTGCCGCCTGATCTGCGCGTGATGGGCGACGAGGTCGAGCTCACCCGCGTTATTTCCAACCTGGTGGAAAACGCCCGGCGCTACGGCAAGACGCCTTCCACGGGCGTGGCCGACGTGGTGATCCAGGCGCAAGCCAACAACGATGCGGTGCTCATCAAGGTGCGCGACCACGGCGCGGGCGTCGAGCCCGCCCTGCTCTCGCAGCTGACCAAGCCCTTCTTCCGCGGCGACGTGGCGCGCACTTCGGCGGCCGGCGCCGGCCTCAGCCTGTCGATCGTGGCCAAGAACATCGAGCGCATGGGCGGCACCTTCGCGCTCACCAGCACGCCGGGACGCGGCCTTGCGGCGCACATCCGCATGCCGCGCGCCATGCCGGCGCCAAAACCGGCCGAAGCGCCCAGCCGGCGGGCATAGGACGGCCGCCGGTCAGCGGTAAAGCAGCGCCACGGCGCGCGCTTCCATCGCCCGGCCCTCGCCGACGGGGCCGAGCTTCTCGGCCGTCTTGGCCTTGACGTTGACCTGCTCGGGCGCAAGCCCCAGCGTCTGTGCAATGCGCTGGCACATCGCCGGAATGTGCGGCGCCAGCTTGGGGGCCTGCGCAATCACGGTGCTGTCGATATTGCCGATCTCCCATCCCGCGGCACGCACGCGCCGGGCCGCCTCGCCAAGCAGCACGGCCGAATCCGCGCCGCGAAACTGCACGTCCGTATCGGGAAAATGCCGGCCGATGTCGCCCAGGCCCGCCGCGCCGAGCAAAGCGTCGGTAATGGCATGCAGCAGCACGTCGGCGTCCGAATGCCCCAGTAGGCCGGTGGTGTGCGGCACCTCGACCCCACCCAGAATCAGTTTGCGCCCGGCCACGAGCTGGTGAACGTCCCAGCCCTCGCCGACGCGAATATTGAAGGGCGCGGTCATACCGACCCCTTCTTGCGACCGAGCAGAACCGCTTCGGCCAACGCAAAATCTTCAGGGAAGGTCACCTTGAAGTTCTGTGCGCTGCCCGGCACCAGCAGCGGCGACAGGCCGATCGCCTCGATGGCGCCCGCTTCGTCCGTGACCGCGTCGCCAGTGCGCTCCAGCGCATCGAGCAGCATGCCGATGCGGAACATCTGCGGCGTCTGGGCCAGCCACTTGTCGGCGCGCGGAAGCGTTTGCGACACCCGGCTGTCGCCGGAAGAAACCTTCAGCGTGTCCGCCAGCCGATGCGCAAGCAGCCCGCCGACGGCGTCGTGCTCGCAAGCCGCGATCAGCGCCTCGATCTGGCTCGACGTGACCAGGCAGCGTGCCGCGTCGTGCACCAGCACCCAGTCATGCGCCCCGGCCCCTTTCTGCCGCAGCGCCGCCAGCCCGTTGCGCACCGTGGCCGCGCGCGTGACGCCGCCTACCTGCAGCAGGAATTCACCCGTGGCCGGAAAACGCGGCAGCGCCGCCTGAATGTCGCGGTCTTCAGGCGACACCACCACTGCCAGCCCTGCAAAGCGACTCGCCAGCGCCCGAAAAGCCTCCACCGTGTGGGCCACCATCGATGCCCCGGCGATCCGCTGGTATTGCTTGGGCTGCACGCCACCCGCACGGTGGCCGGAACCGGCGCAAGGAATCAGCACGAAGAATCGGGAAGAAGACATGGGGTCCGGCAGCGGCCAAGGGCCGGCAAGCGAATAAGGGGCCGCCATTCTAGAATCGACAGCTTCACACCCCTCGCCAGCCGGCGCGGGGTGTCGTGCATTTTCAGAAGCGCTCAATGGACCTCCCCCACCTAACGGCGGGCAAGCGATTCACGCTGCCGCGTCCTCCCTTATCGGCCGACGCCCTGCTGCTGGCGCAACTGGGCGTGCGCGAAAAAGCCGCCGGCCGGGCCACCGCGGTGTTCACAGCGGACGCGAACGACGCCCAGCGCCTGATCGACGAGATGGCGTTCTTTGCGCCGGACCTGCGCTGCGCCTTGTTCCCCGACTGGGAAACGCTGCCCTACGACAGCTTTTCGCCCCACCAGGACCTGATCAGCGAGCGGCTCGCCACGCTTTGGCGCATCAGCCAGAAAGAAGCCGACGTGGTGCTGGTGCCCGCCACCACCGCGCTCTACCGGCTCGCGCCGCCCGCCTTCCTGGCCGGCTACACCTTTCACTTCAAGGCCAAGCAGAAGCTCGAGGAATCGAAGCTCAAGGCCCAGCTCACGTTGGCCGGCTACAGCCATGTGACGCAGGTGGTGAGCCCCGGCGAATACGCGGTGCGCGGCGGCCTGATCGACCTGTTCCCCATGGGCTCGCTCGTGCCTTATCGCGTCGACCTGTTCGACGACGAGATCGACTCGATCCGCACATTCGACCCCGACACCCAGCGCAGCCTTTATCCCGTGCCCGAAGTGCGGCTGCTGCCGGGCCGTGAGTTCCCGATGGACGACGACGCCCGCGCGCGCTTCAGAAGCCGCTGGCGCGAACTGCTCGAAGGCGACCCGACCAAGAGCCGCATCTACAAGGACATGGGCAACGGCGTGGCCACCGCCGGCATCGAGTACTACCTGCCGCTGTTCTTCGACGAGACGGCCACGGTGTTCGACTACTTCGGCCCCGACGCCACCGTGGTGCTGCACGGCGACCTCGAACCCGCGTTCCAGCATTTCTGGCAAGACACCAACGAGCGCTACCGCCTGGTGCGCGGCGACCCCGAGCGGCCGGCGCTGCCGCCCGAGGCGCTGTTTCTCAATGCCGAGCAGTTCTACCAAAGGGCCAAGCCGCACGCGCAACTGGCCATCCGAGGCGACATCGCAGCCGAAACGCCATATGCGGAATTCGACCGGCTGCCGCCGTTTGCGGTGGTGCGCGGCGCCGAAGACCCGCTGGTCGGCCTCAAGGCCCACATCAAGGCAACGCCGCACCGGGTGCTGCTGATTGCCGAAAGCGAAGGCCGGCGCGAAAGCCTGCTTGACTTCCTTCGCGCGAGCGGCGTGAGCCCGCCGGCTTTCGACTCGCTGGCCGAGTTCGAGGCTTCTACCGACGAGAAGATCGGCATCGCCACCGCCGCGCTGGCCTCGGGCTTCGCATGGCGCGAACAGGGCATCGACCTCGTCACCGAAACCGAGCTCTTCGCGACCGCGCCAACCACGCGCCGCCGCAACAAGAAGCAGGAACAGGTCAGTGACGTCGAGGCGCTGATCAAGGACCTGTCCGAGCTCAACGTGGGCGACCCGGTGGTCCACACGGCCCACGGCATTGGCCGCTACCGCGGCCTCATCCACATGGACCTGGGCCAGGGCGTGGATGCCGAAGGCAAGCCGCTGCTGCAGGAAATGCTGCACCTGGAGTACGCCGACAAGGCCACGCTCTACGTGCCCGTTTCGCAGCTGCACCAGATCAGCCGCTACACCGGCGTGAGCGCCGACGAGGCCCCACTGCACAAGCTGGGCTCCGGCCAGTGGGAAAAGGCCAAGCGCAAGGCCGCCGAACAGGTGCGCGACTCCGCCGCCGAGCTGCTCAACATCTACGCACGCCGCGCCGCTCGGCAAGGCCACGCCTTCCGCTATTCGGCCGCCGACTACGAAGTGTTCGCCAACGACTTCGGCTTTCAGGAAACGGCCGACCAGAAGGCCGCGATCCACGCGGTGGTGCAAGACATGATCTCGCCGCAGCCGATGGACCGGCTGGTCTGCGGCGACGTGGGCTTCGGCAAGACCGAGGTGGCGCTGCGCGCCGCGTTCATCGCCATCACCGGCGGCAAGCAGGTGGCGTTTCTCGCACCCACCACGCTGCTGGCCGAGCAGCACTACCAGACGCTGGTCGACCGCTTCGCCAAGTGGCCGGTGAAAGTCGCGGAAATGAGCCGCTTCCGTTCGGCCAAGGAAATCACCGCGGCGGCCAAGGGCCTCGCCGAAGGCACGGTCGACATCGTGGTCGGCACGCACAAGCTGCTCTCGCAATCGGTCAAGTTCAAGAACCTGGGCCTGCTCATCATCGACGAGGAGCACCGTTTCGGCGTGCGCCACAAGGAGGCGATGAAGGCGATGCGCGCCGAGGTCGACGTGCTCACCCTCACCGCTACGCCGATTCCGCGCACGCTGGGCATGGCGCTCGAAGGCCTGCGCGACCTGAGCGTGATTGCCACTGCGCCGCAGCGGCGCCTGGCCATCAAGACCTTCGTGCGCAACGAAGGCACCGGCGTGATCCGCGAAGCCGTGCTGCGTGAGCTGAAGCGCGGCGGGCAGGTGTACTTCCTGCACAACGAGGTCGAGACCATCGAGAACCGGCGCCAGAAGCTCGAGGAGATATTGCCCGAGGCACGCATTGCCGTGGCCCACGGCCAGATGCCCGAGCGCGAGCTGGAGCGCGTGATGCGCGACTTCGTGGCGCAGCGCTACAACCTGCTCTTGTGCTCGACCATCATCGAGACCGGCATCGACGTGCCGACCGCCAACACCATCGTGATGAGCCGCGCCGACAAGTTCGGCCTGGCGCAGCTGCACCAGCTGCGCGGCCGCGTCGGTCGCTCGCACCACCAAGCCTATGCCTACCTCATGGTGCCCGACACCGAGGGCCTGACCAAGCAGGCGGCCCAGCGGCTCGACGCCATCCAGCAGATGGAAGAACTGGGCTCCGGCTTCTACCTGGCCATGCACGACCTGGAGATTCGCGGCACCGGCGAGGTGCTGGGCGAGAACCAGAGCGGCAACATGATGGAGATCGGCTTCCAGCTCTACAACGAGATGCTGAGCGAAGCCGTGCGCGCGCTCAAGGCCGGGCAGGAGCCCGACCTGCTCGCGCCGCTGTCGGTCACCACCGAGATCAACCTGCACGCGCCCGCCCTCTTGCCAGACGACTATTGCGGCGACGTGCACCTGCGCCTCTCGTTCTACAAGAAGCTGGCCACCGCCAAGACGCCCGAGCAGATCGACACGCTGCTGGAAGAAATCGTCGACCGCTTCGGCAAGCTGCCCCCGCAGGCGCAGACGCTCATCGACACGCATCGGCTGCGCGTGCTGGCCCGGCCGTATGGCGTGGTCAAGGTCGATGCGGCGCCGGGCGTGATCCACATCACCTTCAAGAAAGACCCGCCGGTCGATTCGATGGCGATCATCCACCTGATCCAGAAGAACAAGCACATCAAGCTTGCCGGCAACGAAAAGCTGCGCATCGAGCGCGAACTGAAAGAGCCGAAGGACCGCGCGCAGATGGTGCGCGACGTGCTGCGCAGCCTCGGCCAACCCATCGTCAAGGAAACCGCCCCCGCATGAGTGCTACAGAAATTTCTCCCGGCCTCGTCATCCAGCGCGTGAAGCCGCCGCTGAAGCTCGCCGACTTCAAGCTGATCGCGTTCGACATGGATTCGACGCTGATCAACATCGAGTGCATCGACGAGATCGCCGATGCCGTGGGCAAGAAAGCCGAGGTTGCGGCCATTACCGAAGCCACGATGCGCGGCGAGATCAAGGACTTCAAGGAAAGCCTCCGGCGCCGCGTGGCGCTCTTGAAGGGTGTGCCGGTCGAGGCGCTGCAGCAGGTGTACGACCAGCGGCTGAAGCTCAATCCAGGTGCGGCCGAACTGGTCGCGGCCTGCAAGGCGGCCGGCCTCAAAGTGCTGCTGGTGTCGGGCGGCTTCACTTTCTTTGCCAACCGGGTGAAAGACCGCCTGGGCATCGACTTTGCGCGTTCCAACCTGCTCGATGAAGCCGATGGCCAACTCACCGGCCAGGTGGTGCAGCAAAGCTGGGGCGACATCTGCGACGGCGCCGAGAAGCGCCGCACGCTGCTCGAAGTCGCATCGCTCATGGGCATTTCGCCGCAGGAGACCATTGCCGTGGGCGACGGCGCCAACGACCTGCCGATGATGGGCGAAGCCGGCCTATCCGTGGCCTACCACGCCAAGCCCAAGGTGCGCGAGCAAGCCATGGTGGCCATCAACGAAGGCGGCTTGGACAGAGTGCTGGAGATACTGAAATGACCGACAACACCGCCCCGCTCTACAGCGCAGATGCGCTCAGGGACTACGGCAGCGCCCTGCTGCAAAAAGCCGGGCTCGCTGCCTCGATGGCCGACAGCGTTGCGCGCACCTTGGTCGAAGGCGACCTGCTGGGCCACGACACGCACGGCCTCGCCCTGTTGGCCGGCTACGTGAAAGAGATCGAATCCGGCGGCATGACGCCGGACGGCGCTCCGGAGGTTCTGTCTGATCGGCCCGCCGCCGTGCTGTGGGACGGCAAGCGCCTGCCCGGCCCCTGGCTCATGGACCAGGGCATGGACATGCTGCTTCCGCGTGCCCGCGAGCTCGGCACCGCCTCGCTCGTAATCCGCCGCAGCCATCACATCGCCTGCCTCGCGGTCTACATGCTGCGCGCGCTGCAGGAAGACATGCTGATGCTGCTCGCCTGCTCCGACCCCAACACGGCCAGCGTCGCGCCCTTCGGCGGCACGCAGGCGGTGTTCACGCCCAATCCGCTGGCCATGGGCTTTCCGCTGTCGCAGGGCGGCGTGATGGTCGACATTTCGGCTTCCGTCACCACCAACGGCATGAGCAACCGCAAGCGCGCGGCCGGCGAGACTTTTGCCGAAGAATGGCTGATCGACGCCGCCGGCAAGCCTACGAACAACCCGCAGGTACTGTTTGACCAGCCGCCCGGCACGCTGCTGCCCGTTGGCGGACTCAGCCACGGCCACAAGGGTTATGGAATGGCGCTGCTGGTCGAAACGCTGACCGCCGGCCTCGCAGGCCACGGCCGGGCCGATCCGCCCGAGGGCTGGGGTGCGACGGTGCACATCACGCTGCACGACCTCCACGCCTTCGGCGGCAAGGAAGCCTTCTTGCGTCAGATGGACCACGTGGCGGCCCAGTGCCGCAACAACGCGCCCATCGATCCCGCCAAGCCGGTGCGCCTGCCGGGCGAAGGCGGCTTGAAGCGCCGTGAAACCCAATCTAAGAACGGGGTGCGGCTGCACCCGTCGATTGCGCGTGCGCTGCAGGATGCGGAGCAGCGCTACGGGCTGCAGCTCGCGCAGGCATTGCTGTAGCGATTTACTTGACGTTGCGCTGTCCAGTTCAGGGCACCCCAGTGCACAGGGCATCGGGTGCTCCCCGCAGCGAAATAAAGGAGGAGCCGAAGGCGGGGGACATTCGCGGAGGGGAGTACCCGGTGGCCTTTGCACACGCCCTGAACTGAGCGGCCCCGATCACTCAAGACGCGCAGGAATCAGTCCTCTTCGGGAGGCTCTTCCGCACGCTCCCCAGCCAGGCGCGGCGTGCGCTTGCCCGCCTTGGCCAGGATCTCGACATAGAACTGCTTGCCGGCCTCTTTGACGACGCCGTCGATCAGGCCCGTGATCGCCGAAAGGTGCACGGGTTCAGCGGTTTCAGCCGAGGTGCCAAACTTGCAGTCGAAGTCCCAGAAGTCCGCGCCCTCGGGCAGGACGCGCCGGCGTTCACGCTTGATGTACTTGCGAATCTCGTGCTTGATGGCTTCGAGGAGGCGGTCGGGGTGCTTGCCTTCGACCTGAAGCTGAAAGGTTTTTCTCATGGGTGATCGTAACGCGCCGCGCTGTGTACAGTCGGCGGTTCAATGGAAAGCAGGTAAAGACATGGCGCGCGCAAACGACTGGGCAAGCAAGGTAATGGCATTGGTCAACGGCGGCAACGCATCGGCGGCCATTGCGCAGATCAAGGTCGCGCCTTCGGTCAAGGACCTGAAGGCGCTTCAGACCATCATGACGCTATCGAAAATGAAAGGCCGCTATCCCAATGTGGATGCGGCCGTCGAAGACAACCTGGCGCTGCTGGCGGCGCCGCGGCTGCACCGCTCGCCCTGAAGCGCTACAGCGCCTGGCCGAGGCGCTTCACGCCCTCTTCGATTTTCGCCACGTCTGCCGTCGCAAAGCTCAACCGCAGCGTCGCCAGGTCGGGCTTCTCCGCATAGAACGGCGCGCCCGGCACAAAGGCCACCAGCTGCTCGATGGCGCGCTTGGCCAGTTCGGTTGCATCGGCCAGCTTGCCGTTGGCCCCCGTCAGGCGGGCCCAGAAGAACAAGCCGCCCTGCGGCTGGGTAAAGCTCACCGCGTCGCCCAGTTCGCGCTTCAGCGCCGCGCCCATGGCCTGCGCCCGCTGGCCGTACACCTCGCGCACATGCGCCAGCGTGGCCGGCATGCGGCCGCTCTTGAGGTATTGCGCGGCCGTGGCTTGCGAGAAGGTGCTGGTGTGCGCATCGCTGAACTGCTTGCACATGGTGGCCTTGGCCAGCAGCTCGGCGGGGGCGATCATCCAGCCGATACGCAGGCCCGGGCTCAGCACCTTGCTCAGGCTGCCGCAATGGGCGAGCAGCTCGCGGCTGCCCGGCACGTCCTTGCTCAAAGCCATGATCGAAGGCGGCGGTGCCTCACCGAAGTACAGGTCGCCGTACGGGTCGTCCTCGACGATCAGCGTCTGGTACTTGACGGCCAACTCGAGCACCTTCTTGCGGCGCTCCAGGCTCAGCATGGCGCCGCTCGGGTTGCCGAAGGTGGGAATCAGGTAGACGAACTTGGGCTTGTGCTCGGCAATGAGCTTTTCGAGCTCGTCGGTCTTCACGCCGTTGGCGTCGATGGGCGCACTGATGAGCTGGGCGCCGTACAGCCGAAAACACTGGATGGTGGCCAGGAAGGTCGGGCCTTCGACAATCACCTTGTCGCCGGGCGAGATCATGGTCTTGCCCAGCAGGTCGAGCGCCTGCTGGCTGCCGGTGGTGACGATGAGGCCGCTCGGGTCCACGTCGACGCCCTTGGTCTTCATGAAGGCGCTGAGCTGCGTGCGCAGCGGCTCGTAGCCTTCGGTGGCGCCGTATTGCAGCGCGCCGCCGGGCTCTTCGGTCAGCGCCTTCTGGCTCGCCTCCTTCAGGCCCTCGACGTCGAACATGGCGCTGTCGGGAAATCCGCCCGCAAAGCTGATGATGCCGGGCTTGCCCAGCAGCTTGAAGAGTTCGCGGATGGCGGAGGTTTCGACGTTGTCGAGGCGGGAAGCGAATTGCATGGGAAGTCTCACTTTCTGGAGCGCTATTGTGGCGAAAGCCGCGGGCAATAAAGCTGCGTAAGGCCATCGCCTTTCAACGATATATTGCAACTATCGCTGCCCGCTCCCCGTACGGCATGCGGGCGCCGCGCTTCCAGACCCCATGAAAAAAGACAACATCCCCCTCTTCTTCGCCACCCTGCAGGCGGCCAACCCCACCCCGGAAACCGAGCTCGAATACGCCACGCCCTTCGAGCTGCTGGCCGCCGTGCTGCTCTCGGCGCAGGCCACCGATGTGGGCGTGAACAAGGCCACGCGCAAGCTTTTTCCAGTGGCGAACACGCCCCAAGCCATCCTGAGGCTGGGCGTGGAGGGGCTGGAGGAATACATCAAGACCATCGGGCTCTACCGCAGCAAGGCCAAGCACCTGATCGAGACCTGCCGCATGCTGGTGGAACTGCATGGCGGCGAAGTGCCGCGCACGCGCGCCGAGCTCGAGGCCCTGCCCGGCGTGGGGCGCAAGACCGCCAACGTGGTGCTCAACGTGGCATTCGGCGAGGCGACGATTGCCGTGGACACGCACATCTTTCGCGTCAGCAACCGCACCGGGCTTGCGCCGGGCAAGACGCCGCTCGAAGTGGAGCTCAAGCTGGAGAAGCGCGTGCCTTTCGAGTTTCGGCTGCATGCGCACCACTGGCTCATCTTGCACGGGCGCTACATCTGCGTGGCGCGCACGCCGAAGTGCTGGGAATGCGCGGTAGCGCTCTACTGCGACTACAAGCCGAAAACGCCTCGGCCCAAGTCGGCCTGAGGCCGACTCTTCTCCAGGCTAGAGCTCGAATGCTTCGGGCTGCCGTCCGTCGATGTCGGTGAAGCCGTATTCACGCGCCAGATCGGCCACGCGGTGCACACCGCCGCTTTTCTGCATCACCCCCGCATCGCCCGCCAGCGCGGTAATGGCGCGGCCCAGGTAGCGAGGCGACTCGGTTCTTGCGAGCGCCGGGCGTTCATGCCAATGCGCCTCGTCCGTCTTGTGCCCGGCCAGTACGAACTCGGTTCGCATCCAGCCCGGTGAAAGCGCGAGCGACGCCACGCCGTGCGGGCGCAGCTCCTCGGCCATGCCGAAGGCCAACCGGTTCATCGCCGACTTGGCGAGGTCGTAGAACAGGTTGCCCCGCAGGTACTTGTCGCGGTCCCAGAAGCTGGTGATCGCGATCAGCCCGCTCTTCTGCGTCACCATGAGCGGCGCTGCGAACCGGCTCGCGAGCAGGTGGTTGCGCACGCCACGGTCGAACATCGAGTCCCAGTTGGAAAGCGGGTGCTCCCAAAACGGCGCCTCGAACACGCCGTCGAAGGTTTCGTGCCCGCCCCAGGCGTTGTTCACCAGCAGGTCCAGGCGGCCCTGCTCGCGCTGCACCCTCGCGAAGAGGGCTGCCACTTCGTCTTCCTGCGTGTGGTCGCAGCGCACCGCAATGCCGTGGCCGCCCATGCGCGTGAGTTCGTCGGCCGTCTCGTCGATGCTGCCTGGCAGGGATTCGAGTTCCGAGAGCGCGAGGATGCGGTCGTAGCTTTCAGCCGGTTGCACGCGCGTGCTGCGGCCGGTCACGTACACGGTAGCCCCCGCCGCGCCCAGCTCCAGGGCAATGCCGCGGCCCGCGCCCCGGCTGGCGCCGGTCACCACGGCCACGCGGCCCTTCAACGGCTTCTTGGTTTCTTCGGCTTGCATCGAGTTCTTTCCTTTTCTCCGAGTTCGAAGCCCGAAGGTACTGCCGCCTCAGGCCGCCGTATTGGAAGAAACCGAAACCGCCCGGCCGAGAAACTCGGTCGGCGTGAGGCCGCTCAGTGCCTTGAACTCGTTGACCAGGTGCGACTGGTCGTAGAAGCCGCCATCGAGCGCCAGCTCCGCCCAGCCGGGCGTGCGTAGCCGTGGCTGCCGCAAGGCGCGCAAACAGGCATGCAGCCGCGCGAGCCTGCCCCACGTGCGCGGCGAGAGGCCCACCTGCTGTTGGAACAATTGCTGCAAACGACGCTCGCCGACGTCGACCGCCGCAGCCACATCGCGCAGCGATTGCCGACCGCCTGACTGCGCGATCAGCTGCGCCGCCTTTATCGCGGCCATAGGGGTGGCCGGTTGAAGGGCCGCATCGGCCTGCGCCAGCCGCTGCCCGAGCATGGCGCACAGCACCGCAACGCGCGAGGCGTCGTCGGGCGCGGCTGCCATGCGTTCACGCAGTTCGGCGCCTTGGCCACGCCAGAGTTGATCGAGGTGCACCGCAGTGCCGGCAATCTCGCCCGCCGGCATGCCGAGCAACGCCGCGGCCGCACCGGGGCGCAGCGTGACCGACAGCCCTTCGACCCTGCCGCGCAGCCGCACCAGCGCCGGCGCGGCCGAAGCGCCAATGGCTTCGACGGGCTGCCCGGCGCCCTCACCCGCCGAGGGCGCGTCGCCAAGGTTGAAGACCAGCCGCACCGCGCCGTCGGGCAGCACGCGCTCGAGCACTTCGCGCCCGTCAGGCAGCGCTTCGCGGTAAAGCAGGATGTGCGCGACATGCGCGCGCAGCGGCGCCGCGACCGAAAAGGCCCGCAATGAGCCCGCCGGCATCGCAGCCTCGGGCCCGTGCAAGGGGTCCTCGTCGAGGCGAACGTAAAGGCGCTCGTGGGAAGGCTGTGCGGGCATGGCGCGAATGAGGCAATGGAATGGCGCGGACGCTGTCGCGCGTCACCCGCATTCGATCAGCAGGCACGCCCCATAGTCAATGGGCGCCGACGGCCATTGCGCGGCGGCGTCCACGCGCCGCACGCCGCCATGCAGCAGTTGCACGGCGCGCATCACGCCCGCATGCGTGACCCACACCGCGTCCTGGCCCGACGCGCGCCACTCGTCGAAAGCAGCGCCCGTGCGCTGCATGAAACTGGCCGTGCTTTCGCCGTACTCGCCCGGAAGACCGTCGGCGAAATTGCCGGTCCATGCATCAAAGTCGGCACTGGTGATGGATGCCCACGGCCGGCCTTCCCAGGCGCCGAAGTCCATTTCGGCCAGGCGCTCGTCCGCCCGCATGGCAAGGTCCGGGCGCAGCGTGCCGATGGCCTTTGCCAGTTCGGCACAACGCCGCAAAGGCGAATGGACCAGTGCGATGCCCGCAGGAATGCGGGACTCCACCGCGCGCGCTACCGCCAGCGTCGCCTCGATGGGCACACCGACATCCGTGACGCCATAGCAAAGGCCCGGCGCGGCGTCGGTTTGCGCATGGCGCACCAGCCACAGCCTCATGACTGCCACGCCAGTGCAAGATAGATCGCAAGCTCGCACACCTGCTGCGTGGCGCCGAGGCCGTCGCCGGTGAAGCCTCGCAGTCGGCGCCGGAACATGCGCGCCATGACCAAAGCCGCAACGGCACATGCCGCAACGACGGCCGCTGTTCTCGCGGGGCCTTGCGTCACCAGCACCAGCGCAAGGGCAGGAACCGACCAGAGCACGCCGACCAGCAAGGCGCCGCCGCCGATTGCATCGGCCAGCGGCTTGGCCTTGCTCGCACCGGCATCGCCCACATACGGCAGCCAACGAATCAAAAACAGCGGCGCCAGCCGCGACAGCACATGCGCACCGACGATGGCGGCTGCCACTGCTTGCATGCCCTGCCCCGCCAGCGAAGCAAGCAGCGCCACCTTCAGGCCGAGCGCCAGCACCAGCGCAATGGCGCCGAAGGCACCGATGCGCGAGTCCTTCATGATCTCGAGCGCGCGGTTGCGGTCGGCCGATCCGCCCAGCCCGTCGGCCACATCGGCGAGCCCGTCTTCATGAAAGGCCCCGGTGAGCAGCACGGTTGCCACCATGCTCAGCAGCGCCGCGGCCAGTGCACCGGCTGGGCCCGGCAGGCCCTGTAGGGCCAGAACAAAAACGGCGCCCCCCACAAACCCCACGAGCCAGCCGACGCCCGGAAAATGCGCCGCGCTCGCGCGCAGCATCTGCGGGCTGAATCCGACCCACTCAGCGAGTCGCCCGGTCACCGGCACCCGCGTGAAGAACTGCAGTGCGAGCAGGTAGTGGCGAACGCCGTTCATGGAGTTCAGCCGTCCTTGCGCGACACGCCCGCCGCCTCGAAGCTCGCCATATCGCGCAGGATGCGGCAAGCCGATTCGAGCAGCGGCCAAGCCAGCGCGCCGCCAGAGCCTTCGCCAAGGCGCAAGTCGAGATTCAGCAACGGCTCCAGCCCGAGGTGCTTCAACAACAGCGCATGCCCCGGTTCCGCCGAACTGTGCGCGGCCACACAGCGCTGGGCCACGTGCGGTTGCAGCGCCCCTGCCACGAGCACCGCCGCGCTCGCGATGAATCCATCCACAACAATCACGCGCCGCTCTTCTGCCGCCTGCAGCACCGCGCCGACCAGCGTGGCAATTTCGAAGCCGCCGAATGCAACCAATGCATCCAGCGGCGCGACGGCCGATGCATGCAGGGCCAGCACTTCGCGCAGCACCGTGCGCTTGCGCGCCAGCCCGGCGGCGTCGAGTCCCGTGCCTGCACCGGTGCAGGCATCGATGTCGAGGTTCGCCAGGCGCGCAAGCAGCATGGCCGCCGCCGAGCTGTTGCCGATGCCCATTTCGCCGAGCAGCAAGGCATTGCCGGGGAGCGCGTGCACCACCTCGCGACCATTGGCAATGGCTTGCGCGCATTGCCCTGCCGTCATCGCGGGGCCGGCCGATGCATCGGAGGTGCCGGCGGCGATGCGGCGCGACACCAGTCCCGGGCGCGCCTGGAAGTCGCGCCGCACGCCGCAATCGACCACCGTCAGCGCCAGCCCATGCTGGCGCGCCAGCACGCTCACGGCCGCGCCGCCTGCAAGAAAGTTTTCGACCATCTGCCAGGTCACGTCGCTCGGAAACGCGGAGACACCGCGCGCCGCCAGGCCATGGTCGCCCGCGCACACCAGCATCTGCGGCGCTTCGAGCACGGGCGTTTCGCTGCCCAGGATCAGCCCGATACGCAGGGCCAGCCCTTCGAGGCGGCCGAGCGCGCCGAGCGGCTTGGTCTTGTTGTCGAGCGCGCCCTGCAGCCGTGCCGCAAGCGCGTCGTCGCGGATGTCGGCGATGGAAGGAATGGTGTTCTTGTCGGTCATGCAATCAGGCCGTGCAGTACGCCGGCCTCGAAGTGGGTGTCGATGAAATCGGCCAGGCCGTCGAAGGTCGAATCGAGCGTGGGGGCCCCGGCGCCGAAGAGCGCGTGCAACGCGGCCGCGTCTTCGAACAGACCGTGCAGGTACAGGCCCAGCACATTGCCGCGCGCGTTCTGCCAGGCCAAGCCTTCGGGCATCACGGCATGGCCGTCCTGCGCCATTTGCGGGTGTATCGCGGTGTGGCCGTGGTGAATTTCGTAGCCTGCCACCGGCACGTTCGAAAGCGCAGCCCATTGGCCGCCCAGTTCACCGAAAGCGGCGTCCCGGTGGCGCACGGTTTTCTCGCGCTCGAACACGGTGACCAGCGGCAACAGCCCCAGGCCGGGCGCATTGCCGTCGATGCCGTGCGGATCGACCAGCGCCTCGCCCAGCATCTGCAAGCCGCCGCAAACGCCCAACACGGCACCGCCGGCGGCCGCGTGCGCCGCAATGGCGCGGTCGAGCCCCTGCGCGCGCAGCCAGGCCAGGTCGCCGCTGGTGTGCTTGGAGCCGGGCAGCACGATCCAGTCGGCGCCCGCCAGGTCCGCCGGTGCGCGCGCCCACACCAGCCGAACGCCGGGCACATTCTTGAGCGGCTGGAACTCGTCCAGATTGCTGATGCGCGGATACGCCACCACCGCCACGGTGCGCGTGACAATGCCGTTCGAGCGGCTCCGATCGTCGAACACGCCGTCTTCCTCCGGCAAGCCGTGCTGCCACCACATCGGCAGCGTCGCGACCGTGGCGATGCCGGTCAGCGCCTGCAGCTGCTGCGGCGCCGGGGCCAGCAGCGATGCGTCGCCGCGAAACTTGTTGAGCACGAAGCCGCGCAGCAATGCGCGGTCGCTTTCGGGCATCAATGCCCAGGTGCCGTAGAGATGCGCGAAGGCGCCGCCGCGGTCGATATCAGTTACCAGCAGGCAGCGGGCATTTGCATGGCGGGCCACGCGCAGGTTGACGATGTCGCTGGCCATCAGGTTGATCTCGGCGGGCGAGCCGGCGCCTTCGATCACCACCACGTCGTTCTCGGCGCGCAGTTCATCGAACGCTTGCGCGATTTGCGGCCACACGCGCTCGCTGCGTCCGCGCCAGGGCATGGCGGTGAGCTCTTGGTTCACCTGCCCCATCAGCACCACCTGGCTGTGGGTGTCGCGCTCGGGCTTGAGCAGCAGCGGGTTCATGCGCACGTGCGGCACGGCGCGCGCCGCCAGCGCCTGAAAGTATTGCGCGCTGCCGATCTCGCCTCCATCCACCACGCGGGCGTTGTTGCTCATGTTCTGCGCCTTGAAAGGCGCCACCTTGAGGCCCTGCCGCGCATACCAGCGGCACAGCGCAGTGACCAGCCAGCTCTTGCCGGCGCCACTGGTCGTGCCCAGAACCATCACGCATCGGGTTGTCATGCGGCTATTGTCCGTTGTCACCGCACGCCGCTTCCCTCGAAACCCGGCCGCCCGAAGAAAAAGGGGCTTGCGCCCCTTTGGTGTATCAGCGTGCCGCGGTCTGTACCGCGCCCGGCGCGCCGGGCTGAGGCTGCGCCTGCGCAGTGGCCGCAGGCAGTTCCCACCCGCCACCGATGGCGCGGATCAGCCCCACCGCCGCCTGGTACTGCGCCGACTTCACCTGCAGTGCCTGGCGCCGGTTGCGCAACTCGCTGCGGCGGGCGTCGAGCAGGTCGAGCTGGCTGATGTAGCCGTTGCGGTAGCGCGTGTCCGACAGGCTGGTCGCGCGCTGGGCCGAAGTGACGGCCTGCGCCTGCACGGTCGACTGCTCCTGCAGGATGCGGATGGCGGAGAGCTGGTCTTCCACCTCCTGGAACGCCACCAGCACCTGGCTGCGGTAATTGGCCAGCGCACCGTCTAGCTGCGCGTTGGCGCCCTGCACACCGGCTTCGCGGCGGCCGCCGTCGAAGATCGGCAGCGAAAGCAGCGCACCCACGCCCCACGAGCGGGCCGACCACTTGAACAGGTCGCCGATTTCGGGCGACGCATAGCCGGCGGCGCCGGTCAGCGAGATGTCCGGGAACCACGCGGCCTGTGCCACGCCCACGCGAGCCTGCGCCGCGAGCACGGCGTTCTGCGCGGCCGAAACATCCGGGCGGCGCGTGAGCACCGTGGCCGGCACACCCGGCGGCACCGACGGCAGCGCGGTGGCCCACTCATCGGTACGCAGGCCGAAGCTCGATGCCGAATCGCCCACCAGCACCGCAAGCGCATGCTCGACCTGCGCACGCTGGCGGTCGAGCGCGAGCGCATCCGACTCGGTCGACGACACCTCTGTCTGCACGCGTGCCACGTCGAGCTCGGCAATGTCGCCGGCCTGTTGGCGGCGCTGCGTCAGGCGCAGCGTGTCGCGATAGGCCTCGACCTGCTCGCGCACCAGGGCGCGCTCTGCGTCGAGCGCACGCAGTTGCAGGTAGGTTTGCGCCACCTCGGCCTGCACGGCAAGGCGCGTGCTTTGCAGCAGCGCTTCACGGCTCGCCGCATCGAGCTTGGCCGCATTGCTTGCGCCCGAGAGCCGGCCGAACAGGTCGACCTCGTACGAGAAGGTGGCGCCGATGTTGGTCATCGTGCCCGGCCGGGTGCTGGCCGTGGCCTTGTCGAGGCCCGCTCCGCGATTGGCACCGGCGCCCAGGCCGATCTGCGGCAGGCGGTCGGCCTGGGCGCTGCGCGCCAGGGCGCGAGCTTCCGCAAGCCGGGCTGCGGCGGCCTGGATGTTGTTGTTGTTGACGTCCGCCTTTTCGACCAGCGCATTGAGCACCGGGTCGTTGAAGGCCAGCCACCAGGCGCCGCGGGCCTGCGCTTCGGAAGGCACGGCACGCGTCCAGCCCGTGGGCGGGGCGGCGCCCTGCTCCTTGAACTGGGCGGTGGTCTGGATCTCCGGCACGCCGGAGGGCACGGTCGCGCAGCCGGCCAGCGCCAGGGCTGCCACCAGCGGCAGCAAGGCGGTGCGAAGCGGCTTGACCCAAGGTTGTACTGAGAATTTCATGATGAGCTTTCTTCTCGATCAGTCGTGCGAGCCGTGCGAAGGGCGCGGCGCAGCAGGCAGCGGGTGCAGCCCGCCGCCGCCCGAACCACCATGGGACGACGGTGCCGGTGCAGCGGGATGGGCAAAGTCTTCCCCGTGCGGCACGTCGCCATGCAGCTTGAGTGCGCGGTTGCCCGCCAGGCGGCGCATCAGCACGTAGAACACCGGCGTCAGGAACAGGCCGAAGGCCGTCACGCCGATCATCCCGGCGAACACCGCCACGCCCATGGCCTTGCGCATTTCAGAGCCAGCGCCGGTCGACAGCACGAGGGGCAGCACGCCCATCACGAAGGCCAGCGAGGTCATGAGAATCGGGCGCAGGCGCAGGCGGCTGGCTTCGATCGCAGCCTGGATGGGCGTGCGGCCGGCAAACTCGAGCTCCCGCGCAAACTCCACGATCAGGATCGCGTTCTTCGCACTCAGCCCCACCAGCACGATCAACCCGATCTGCGTGAAGACGTTGTTGTCACCCCCCGATATCCATACGCCGGTCATCGCAGCCAGGATGCCCATGGGCACGATCAAGATGATCGCGATCGGCAGCGTCAGGCTTTCGTACTGCGCGGCCAGCACCAGGAACACCAGCAGGATGGCCAGCGGGAACACCAGGAAGGCGGAGTTGCCGGCCAGGATTTCCTGGTAGGTCAGCTCGGTCCACTCGAAGGTCACGCCCTTGGGCAGCGTCTCGGCCGCAATCTTGGTGATCGCATCCTGCGCCTGGCCCGACGAATAGCCGGGAGCCGGGCCGCCGTTGATGTCGGCTGCCAGGTAGCCGTTGTAGCGCATGGCGCGTTCCGGGCCGAAGGTCGAGTTCACCTTCATGAGCGCCGACAGCGGCACCATCTCGCCCGTGGTCGAGCGCACCTTCAGCATGCCCACGTCTTCGGCACGGGCGCGGTAAGGCGCATCGGCCTGCACACGCACGCTGTACGTGCGGCCGAACTTGTTGAAGTCGTTCGCATACAGGCTACCGAGGTAGATCTGCATGGTGTCGAAGATGTCCGTCACCGGCACGCCGAGCTGGCGGGCCTTGGTGCGGTCGATGTCCGCATACAGCTGCGGCACGTTGACCTGCCAGCTCGTGAACATGCCCGTGAGCTCGGGCGCTGCATAGGCCTTGGCCATGAAGGCCTTCACCGCGGCGTCCATCTGGTCGTAGCCGACCGAGGCGCGGTCTTCCAGCTGGAGCTTGAAGCCGCCCGTGGTGCCCAGGCCCGCCACCGGCGGCGGCGGGAACATCACGATGAACGCGTCCTGGATGCTGGCGAAGGCACCGTTGAGTTGGCCGGCCACTGCACCGCCGCTCTGGTCGGCGCGCTTGCGCTGGTCGAAGGGCTTGAGCGTGGCAAACACGATGCCCGAGTTCGAGCTGTTGGTGAAGCCGTTGATCGACAGGCCCGGGAACGCGATGGCGTCTTCCACGTTCGGGTTCTTCTTCATGATCTCGCCCATGCGCTGGATCACTTCGTCGGTGCGGTCGAGCGTGGCACCGTCGGGCAGCTGGGCAAAGCCGATCAGGTATTGCTTGTCCTGCGCCGGCACGAAGCCGCTGGGCACCGCCTTGAAGAGGCCGAAGGTCACGCCGACCAGCGCGAGGTAAATCACCAGCATCAGCGTCTTGCGCGAGATCACGCTCTTGACGCCGCCGCTGTAGGCTTCCGAGCCGCGGCTGAAGAGCTTGTTGAAGCCGCGGAACAGCCAGCCGAAGGCCTTGTCCATGCCCCGCGTCAGCGCGTCCTTCGGTTGGTCGTGGCCGCGCAGCAGCAGTGCCGCGAGAGCCGGCGACAGCGTGAGCGAGTTGATGGCCGAGATCACCGTCGAGATCGCGATGGTCACCGCGAACTGCTTGTAGAACTGGCCCGTGAGGCCGCTGATGAAAGCCAGCGGAACGAACACGGCCACCAGCACCAGCGCAATCGCGATGATGGGCCCGGACACTTCGCGCATTGCACGATAAGTGGCTTCGCGCGGCGTCAGCCCCGCCTCGATGTTGCGCTCGACGTTTTCCACCACCACGATGGCGTCGTCCACCACGATACCGATGGCCAGCACCAGCCCGAACAGGCTCAGCGCATTGATCGAGAAACCGAGGACGTGCAGCACCGCAAAGGTACCGATCACCGACACCGGCACGGCCAGTAGCGGAATGATGGAAGCGCGCCAGGTCTGCAGGAACAGGATCACGACCAGCACCACCAGCAGGATGGCTTCGAGCAGCGTGTGGATCACCGATTCGATCGATGCGCGCACGAACTGCGTCGGGTCATACGCAATGCGGTATTCCAGGCCTTCAGGCATGTTCTTGTTGAGCTCGGCCATCGTCTTGCGCACGTTGGACGAGATGTCGAGCGCGTTGGAGCCCGGCGCCTGGAACACGCCCATGCCGACGGCCGGGTCGTTGTTCAGCAGCGAACGCAGCGAGTAGTCGGCAGCGCCCATTTCCAGGCGGCCAATGTCGCGCAGGCGGGTCACGGCGCCGTCGGTGCCGCTCTTCACGATGATGTCGCCGAACTCTTCTTCGCTCTGCAGGCGCCCTTGCGCATTGATCGAGAGCTGCATGTCCACGCCAGAGAGGCCCGGCGAAGCGCCGACCACACCGGCCGCGGCCTGCACGTTCTGGCCGCGGATCGCAGCCACCACGTCGCTTGCCGAGAGGCCGCGCTGCGCAACCTTCTGCGGGTCGAGCCAGACGCGCATCGAGTAGTCGCCGCCGCCGAAGATCTGCACCTGGCCCACGCCTTCGATGCGCGCGAGCGGGTCCTTCACGTTCAGCACCGCGTAGTTGCGCAGGTAGTTGATGTCGTAGCGGTTGTTCGGCGAAACGAGGTGAACCACCATCGTCAGGTCGGGTGCGCTCTTGACGGTCGTGATGCCGAGGCGGCGCACTTCTTCGGGCAGGCGCGGCTCGGCTTGCGAGACGCGGTTCTGCACCAGCTGCTGGGCCTTGTCGGGATCGGTGCCGAGGCGGAAGGTCACCGTCAGCGTCATCACGCCGTCGGTGGTGGCCTGGCTGCCCATGTAGAGCATGCCTTCCACACCGTTGATCTGCTCTTCGAGCGGCGTGGCCACGGTTTCGGCAATCACCTTGGGGTTGGCGCCCGGGTACTGGGCACGCACCACCACGGAGGGCGGCGCGACTTCGGGGTATTCCGAAATCGGCAACCCGCGCAGCGCGATCAGGCCGGCTATCAATATCAATAGCGACAGCACGCCGGCAAAGATCGGCCGGTCGATGAAGAATTTAGAGAGATTCATGTTGTTTCTCCGGCGAGCGCAAATGCGCTCCCCTCCGAGTTCAGGACTTCGCGGCTTCCGCGACGCGTTCCGGTTGTTGTTGCTTGGTGTCGGCCTTGGCGTCCATCGTCACGTTCTGCGGCACCACCAGTGCGCCGGGGCGAATGTGCTGCAGGCCGTTGACCACCACGCGTTCGCCAGCCTTCAGGCCCTTGCTCACCACGCGCAGCCCGTTGACCGATGCGCCGAGCGTCACCTCGCGGTACATGGCCTTGTTGTCTTCGCCCACGACCATCACGAACTTCTTGTTCTGGTCGGTGCCGATGGCGCGTTCGCTCACCAGCAGTGCGGCGTCGTTGCGTGCCTGGCCCATGCGGATGCGGGCGAACTGGCCCGGAATGAGCGCACCGTCCTTGTTGTCGAACGAAGCACGCACACGCACGGTACCGCTGCGGGCATCGACCTGGTTGTCGATCAGCTGCAGCTTGCCGATGAAGGGCGTGCCGTCGAAGCCCGAGGTACCCATTTGCACGGGAATGCTCTCGATCTGGCCGCGTGCGCTGGCGCCGCTCGGCAGGTCCTTCAGGGCGCGGGTGATCACCTGTTCGTCGGCGTCGAAGCTCGCATAGATCGGGCTCACCGACACCAGAGTGGTCAGCACCGGTGCGCCGGGGCCCGCGGCCACCAGGTTGCCCTGGGTCACTTCGAGCTTGCCGATGCGGCCCGACACGGGCGCACGCACTTGCGTGTAGCCCAGGTTGAGGCGCGCCGACTGCAGCGTCGCTTGCGCGGCACGCAGGTTGGCATCGGCCTCGCGGCTGGCGTTCACACGCTCGTCGTATTCGCGCTGGGCAATGGCCTGCTGGTCCCACAGGCGCTTGGCGCGCTCCTGCTCGCTGCGGCTGAATGCCTGGCGGGCCTGGGCGGAAGCCACCTGGGCTTCGGCACGCTCCACTTCGGCGGCGTACGGTGCGGGATCGATGGTGATCAGCAGGTCGCCCTGCTTCACTAGGGCGCCTTCGCGGAAGTGCACCGCCTGCACGGCGCCCGCCACGCGGGAGCGCACATCGACGCGCTGCACGGCTTCGAGCCGGCCCGAGAACTCGTCCCAGGCGTTGATTTCGCTCTCGGCCACGGTAGCCACGGACACCGGCGTGCCCTGTTGCGCCGCGGCGGGTGCCGTGGCCTCCGCCTTGAAGCTTTGCATGCCGAGCACCGCGGCGGCCACAGCCAGCAGTGCGGTGAGCCCGGTCACTGTGGGCCACAGGCCCTTGCGGGCGACGGAAGACAGTTTTTGCTTATTGTTCGACATGATGGTTCGTCCTTCTCGATGACTTTTTGGGATGCAACAGGCCACCCCGGCGCTTTTGGCACCAGGAGGCGGAATTCGAAATTGACCGGGGTTACCGGTGGGCCGGGGAAAGGCGTCGCGACGTCTGGCTGGGCTGCCGCGACCGGCCCACCTAGCTGGGCTTGGGTGCTACCGGAGGCGGCGTGGTGGCACTGAAAAATTCGCGGAAGTGCTGCTGCACGCTGGCTTCGCAGGCCTTGCAGCCCGAGGGCTCGGGGTCGTACAGGGCCTTGGGCCAGTTGGCGGCGCCGGGCAGCACGCTGCTTGTCACGTCGATGCCGGCTGCGCGCAGGCGGCCGGCAAAAGTCAGCGCCTCATCGCGCATGGCGTCGTCGGCGCCCACCAGCACCAGCGCGGGTGCCAACGCACCAAGCCGGAGCGATCCGCTCGGCACGGCGTAGGGATGGGTCGCGTTCGAGGGGCAGCTCAGGTACTTTTCCCAGCCCTTGGCCCAGCGGCATTCGGCCTCGTCGTTGGTGGCCTTGCGCAGCGACGCGGTGCCAGCGCACGGGTCGAGCATGGGCGACAGCAGGATTTGCCCCGCCAGCGGCGGATGCGCCCGGTCGCGGGCGATCAGCGCCACCCCGGCGGCCAAATTGCCGCCGGCTTCTTCGCCGGCCAAGTACACCTGGGCGCCCTTGCCGCCGAGCTTGACGCGCTGCTTGTAGAGCCACTCGAGCGCCGCATAGCCCACTTCGATGGGCTCGGGAAACGGCGATTCGGGTGCCAGCGGATACGCCACCGACACCACCACCGCACCGGCCCCAGCCAGCAGCCGAGCCACGTTGCGCCCGTTGTCCAGGTTGCCGCAAACGAAGGTGCCGCCATGGAAATGCAGCACCAGCGGCACCGTTTCACCGCGCGGGCGTTGCCCGTAGACCCGGGCATCCACCGGCGCGCGGCCGGGCAGCTCGATCGAAAGATCGGCTTCCACGCCTTGCGCCGCGGCAAGAGCAGCGGCTTCGGCAGAGCGGGACGACGGACGGGGTGACATGGAGGCAACCTCAGGAGGATTGGCGATAGTCGAAATATAAGGCGGCCAGTGTGGTGTTAAACAGGCAACCTGCCCCTACTCTGTTTCCAAACGGCGAACAATCCGGGAAACGATAGGGATTGTCACCTTGTGTGAGAATCCGCTCCCCCTCGGCAGCGGCCGGGTTCCCAGGAACAGTCATCAATGGATCAAATCCAGGCAATGCGGATCTTTGTCCGCGTGGTGGAAGCAGGCACCTTCACCCGGGCCGCGGATTCGCTCGCCCTGCCAAAGGGAACGGTCACCAAGCAGATCCAGGCGCTGGAATCGCGCCTTCGGGTGAAGCTGCTCAACCGCACCACGCGGCGCGTGACGGTAACGCCCGACGGAGCGGCCTACTACGAGCGCGCGGCGCGCCTCCTGAACGACTTCGACGACATCGAAGCCAGCATGACCAATGCGCAGGCCAACCCCACGGGGCGGCTGCGCATCGACGTGGGCACCTCGGTGGCGCGGCTGATCATCCTGCCCGCGCTGGCCACCTTCTGCGACCGCTACCCCGAGATCCAGGTCGACCTGGGCGTGAGCGACCGCACGGTCGACCTCATTACCGACAACGTGGACTGCGTGATCCGGGCCGGCGAGCTGAGCGACCAGTCGCTGGTGGCGCGGCGCATCGGCACACTGCACTTCGTGACGGTGGCGTCGCCCGCCTACATCAAGCGCTACGGCATTCCGCAGCACCCCAACGACATCGAGAAGCGGCACCACGTGGTGAGCTACTTTTCGGGCAGCACGCGGCGCATATACCCGCACGAGTTCAAGAAGGACGACGAGACCATCGAGCTCAACGGGCCGTATCGCGTGTCGGTAAATGAGAGCAACGCCCACATGGCGGCGGTGCTCGGCGGCTTCGGCATTTCGCAGTGCATCACGTTCATGGCCGAGCCGCTCCTGGAGAGCGGCGAGCTGATCGAGGTGCTGTCCGACTGGCACCGCGACCCGCTGCCGATCCATGTGGTCTACCCGCCCAACCGCCACCTGAGCGCGAAGGTGCGGGCCTTTGTGGACTGGGCGGCCGAGCTGTTTGCGAAGAGCCCGCGGCTGCAGCGGCGCTGAGCCGTTCTCCGCTTGAACGGACTCAGCCGAACACCGGCTCGCAGCGCACCTCGGTCTTCACCGAGTTGGCAATGAAGCATTCCTCATGCGCCCGGTGGTGCATGTGTTCGACCTGCTCGCGCGTGGGCAGGTTGTCGCCGGAGAACGTGACCTGGGGCCGGAGCGTGACCACCGTCATCGCCAGCTTGCCTTCGGCGATCTTTTCCATGATGCCGCTTGCCGCGTCGAAATAACGGTCGACGGTGAACTTGCGCTTCACCGCCATGGTGAGGAACCACAGCATGTGGCAGCTCGAGAGCGAAGCGACGAAGGCTTCTTCGGGATCGACCGCCGCCGCATCTGAAAACGGCAACGGCACCACGTGCGGCGACGAGGAACCCGGCACTTCCGCGCCGCCGTCGAAGCGCATCGAATGCCTTCTGCTGTAGCTGTTGCCGAGAAAGTCCTGCTCGCCTCGCTGCCAGAGGATCTCTGCGGTGTACTGGGCCATGCCGTGCGCTCCAACGTCGATGGGAGCGCCATTCTGCGTCAGAAAACCCGGGTCAGAAAACGCCCAGCAGCTTGACCAGCAACGGCACCAGCAGTGCGGTGGCGATGCCGTTCAGCCCCAGGGCCAACGCAGAAAAGGCGCCTGCCGTTTCATTCACCTGGATGGCGCGCGCGGTGCCGATGCCGTGCGCCGCCATGCCTACCGCAAAGCCGCGCACGGCCGGTTCCTTGATGCGCAGCAGGTTCAGCAGGCCAGTCGCCATGATCGCGCCCGAGATGCCCGCGACGGCGGCGGCCACGGCGGCGAGCGAGGGCAGCCCGCCGATCTTTTCGGCCACGCCCATTGCAATCGGCATGGTGGCCGACTTGGGTGCGAGCGACATCATCAATTCATGCGAGCCGCCCAGCACCCAGGCAATGCCGATGGCCGAGACAATGGCCGCGACGGAGCCCACCAGCAGCGCCACGCCGATCGGCAGCCACAGCCGGCGCAGCCGGGCGAGCTGGCCGTAGAGCGGCACGGCCAGCGCCACGGTGGCCGGGCCGATGAGGAAGTGCACGAACTTGGCGCCTTCGAAATACGTGTCGTACGGCGTGCGCGTGACGAGCAGCACCGTGACGATGACGATCACCGACACCAGCACCGGATTGACCAACGGCCTGCTGCCGCTGCGCTTGTGCAGCCACAGCGCGCCCAGGTAGGCCAGCAGCGTGAGCGACAGCCAGAGCAGCGGCGACTGCGCAAGAAAGACCCAGATCTCCGATAGCTTTGCCGGGGCGGTCATTCAGCCTCCTTGCCCGTGATGCGGATCATCCAGCGCAGCGTGAGCGCCGTCACCGTCATGGTGAAGGCCGCGCCCACGATGCCGGCCGCAAGGAACGGCAGCCACTCGCGTCCTACTCGTTCGAAATGCAGCATGACACCGGTCACCGCCGGAATGAACAGCAGCATGAGGTTGCGCAGCAGATGGCCGGAGGTCTCGCTCAATGCCTCGGGCACGGCGCCGCGCACGAGCAGCGCGACGAACAGCAGCAGCATGCCGATCAGAGGACCGGGAATCGGCAGGGACAGCCACTGCACGAGCAGTTCGCCGGCCAGTTGGCAAAGAAAGAGCGTGGTGATGGCGTAGAGCATGGTGGCGATGGATTCCTGCTTGCGTCCGTTCAATGTTCGGCTGCTTTTGCCGCCCGTGTCCATGCCTCTTTGAGGGCCTGCTGGCTTTGCGGCGGCAACACGCCCAGCCGCACGTGGCCCGGCAGGCCGAAGGATGCACAGTCGCGCAGTTTGATGCCTTCGGCGCGCAATTCTGCGGCGAGCTTCGGATACGGCACATCGGTGCGCGCGCAGAAAAAGTTGGCGTCGCTCGGCAGGCAATCCCATCCCAGCGATTCGCAGAGGGTGCGCTGCTGCGCCTTCCATGCTCGCAAGGTGTTCAGGCTTTGCGCGAGCCACGCCTGGGCTTCGTCGCCGGCCCAGGCTTCGAGCAGCGCCACGCCGTGCGTGCCGATGGGCCATGAAGGTGACAGTTGCTCGATGCGTTGATTCAGGGCCGCGGCCTTGTCGTTTTCGGGTGCGATGGCATAGGCAGCGCGAACGCCCGTCAAGCCCATCGCCTTGTTCGGCGTCCAAACTTGCCAGACGCGGTTGCGCTGTGCGGCGTCGAACGACGGCCGGCCTTCGAGACGCAGCGGCTCGTAGGCCATGTCGAGCACGCAGGCACCGTCTGCGTCCACGTGCGGCACCAGATCGGCCTGGCCCAGCGGGCTCGAGGGCTCGCAGCACCAGCGCAGCGCCGGCCTTCTCCGCGGTTCAGCGGTGCGCAACACCTGCAAGCCCCAGGACGATGCCGCACGCTCGTAATCGCCATAGCTGTGCAGCGGCAGGCAGACCTCCAGTCCGCCGCCCTGCGCCCACGCGGCGCTGATGCGATGGATGAATTCGCTCGCGCTTGCCGCAACTACCACGCGTTCGGCGGCCACGCCATGAAAGGCTCCCAATGTGCGGCGCAGCGACGTGTAGGCCGGGTCTGGATAGTGCGTTGCATCGGCTGCGCGCAGCGCCGCCAGAACGGCAGGGCACGGGCCCGTCGCGTTGCCGTTGGTCGAGAAATCGTGCCGCGCCGCGCCGGCCTCGTCGGGGCCGCCATGCAGCGCACGGGCTGGTGTCGTTCGTTCCAGTGTCATGCCCACCTCGCAATGGCGAAGATCGCCAATGATGCACACGCCGCCAGCGCCAGCGCGGCCCTGCCGCTCAGTTGCGCCGCGCGCTGTGTGTCGGCCGCTTCGGCGCGCCGCCCTTCCGCATTCAAGGCGTACACGCCGGGCTTGGTCAGCCGCACGCCAAGCAGCAATGCCATCGCCGCCATCGGCCACCCGCTGTTGGGCGAAGGCGTGCGGCGCGCCTCTGGCGCCAGCCCTCGCGGCCACTGCCGCGACGCGAGCGCAAGCAGCAGCACGGTGAGCCGGGCCGGCAGCCACGAAAGCACGTCGTCTGCCCGCGCGGCCCATTTGCCGAACCATGTCCAGTCGCGGCCACCGCGCTCGCCGCGGTAGCCCCACATGGCATCGGCCGTGTTCGCGAAGCGATAGACCGCGGCGCCCGGCAAGCCCAGCAGCACAAACCAGAACAGCGGGGCGACCAGCGAATCGTTGAGGTTCTCGGCCAGCGACTCGATGGCGCTTTCGCGCACTTCGCTTTCGCTGAGCATGGAGACGTCCCGGCTCACCAACCGGGCGAGCTGCGCACGGCCCGCCTCCAGCGACACCGCGAGCGCCGCCTCCACGGCCAGCACTTCATTGCGCAGCATGCGCCATGCAAAGAGCGGCTTCAGTGCGAGCGCGATCACTACGGCAGTTGCCCAGCCGGGCAGCCATTGCAGTGCGGTTGCCTGCACCGTCAGGGCCATGGCGCCAACGACCATTGCACCAACGCACCAGGCCAGCGCGCCCTTCAGGAACAGCGGCAGATCGCGCGGCCTTGCATCGGTCGCGAGCGGCGCGAGGCGGGAGCCGAACCAGCCAAGGTAGTGCCCCATCCACACCACGGGATGCCAGCGCGCCGCCGGCTCGCCCAGCCAACGGTCGATGGCCAGCGCAAGCCACAAGGCGGCTGCGGCAGCCAATGGCTCAATCCTCGATGCCGCGCTGCGCGGGAATCCCGGCCTTGAAGGCGTGCTTGACCATGGTCATGTCGGTCACGGTGTCGGCCAGCTCGACGATCTCGGGCGGGCAGCGACGGCCGGTGAGCACCACGTGCACATGCTTCGGCCGCTCGCGCAGTGTTTCGAGCACGCCTTCGAGCGGCAGCCAGCCGTAGATCAGCGGATAGGTGATCTCGTCGAGCACCACCAGGAAGAACTCGCCCGAAAGAATGGCCGCCCTGGCCTTTTCCCAGCCGTCGCGCGCCAGCTGGCCCGAACGCTCCAGGTCCTGGCTTTTCCAGCTGAAGCCGTCGCCCAGGCCTTCAATGGGAATGCCGATCTGCTCGAACATGCGGTGCTCGCCGAAACGTGCCGAGGGCACTTTCATGAACTGGTAGATCTTCACGGCCTTGCCGCGCCCGTGGGCGCGCAGCGCCAGGCCGAAGGCAGCCGTGCTCTTGCCCTTGCCGTCACCGGTGTTGACGATGACGATGCCGCGGCGTTCGCCTTCGGGTTTGTCGTAGGGCTTGTCGCTGGGGGGAGTTTCGATCTGCATGGTGTGGGGTTCTGAAGTCGTTCAATTCGGCAATGCAATCCACTGGTCCGCCACGCGATGCACGCGAATGCGATGGTCGAACACCTGCTCGAGCGCTGCGTGGGTGGCCGGGTCGCTGCTGCCGCCGTGGTGCACCACGCGGCCATGGTTCATCACGACCAGTTCGTCGGCCGCAAGTGCCATCGGCAGTTCGTGCAGCACGCTGACCACGGTGCGGCCTTCGGCCACCAGGGCACGCGCGGTCTGCATCCAGTCGGCCTGGTGGGGCGGATCCAGGTTGGCGAGCGGCTCGTCCATGAGCAGCAGCTCGGCCTCGACCGCGAGCGCGCGCGCCATCAGCACGCGCTGCCGTTCGCCGCCGGAGAGCTGGCCCAACGGCCGCTCGCGCCACTCCCAGGCCTGCGTGCTGCGCAATGCGCGCTCCACGGCCTCGCGGTCTTCCGCGCTCGGTGCGGCAAGCCAGCGCTGGTGCGGCAGGCGGCCGAGCATCGCAATGTCGTAGACCATCAGGTCGTCGGCGCTGCCCTCGCCCGCCGCGCCGCTCTGGCCCAGCCATGAAAGGCGCTGTGCGCGAATGCGGCCCGGCACCTTGGCCGCGGGCTCGCCAAAAAGGAAAACCTCGCCACGGTGCGGCAGCAAGCCCGCAAGCGCCTTGAGCAAGGTCGACTTGCCCGCGCCATTCGGCCCGACGATGCTGGTCCACCGCGCGGCGCCCAGCTTCAGGTCGATGCCGTGCAGCACCTCGGTGCTGCCGAGCGTGGCGCTCAAGCCGCGTGCCTCGAGCGCGGAAGTGCGGCCGCTCATGCCACGCCTCCCCGCGCGCTGCGCCTGTGCATCAGCCACAGCAGGTAGCTGCCGCCGAGCACGGCTGTGAGCACGCCCACCGGTAGTTCCTGCGGGGCGATGAGCCAGCGCGCCGCCAGGTCGGCGGACATCAACAGCAGCCCGCCCATGGCCGTCGATAGCACGATCAACCCGGCATGCGTGGTCTTGACGACCGAGCGCACGAGGTGCGGCGAGGCAAGGCCCACGAAGGCGATCAGGCCCGTTTGCGCCACGGCCGCGCCGGTGGCCAGCGCGAGCACCACCACCAGCGCGGCGCGCATGGCGCCCAGCGGCAGGCCAAGGCTCCTTGCAGTTGCCTCGCCCAATGAAAGGCTGTCGAGCACCGGCGCAAGCGCCCAGCCCAGCAGAAGGCACACCACGCCGGCAGCCGCCATCACGGCGCATGCGCTCCAGCCGATCAACCCGGTGCTGCCGAGAATGAAGCCCTGGATGGCCTGCAGGACATCGGCCGACGCGATGGTGATCAGGTCCTTGGCGGCTCCGAGCACCACGCCGACGATCACGCCCGCCAGCAGCAGCCGAAGCGTCTGCTGCACGCCGCGCGCGAGCAGCAGCGTGAGCATCACCGCGAGCACCGCCCCGACGAAAGCTGCGCCGGTAAGGCCAAGGCGCAGTGCCCACTGCATGTTTGCAACCGAGCCGCCGAACAGCATGAGCGCCACCGCCACGCCAAGCGAAGCACCCGATGCGCTGCCGAGCAGATAAGGATCGGCCAGCGGATTGCGAAACAGCCCCTGCGCCACCGCGCCCGCGAGACCGAGCAGCGCCCCTGCGAGCCAGGCGCCGAGCGTGCGCGGCAGCCGGATGTCCCACACGATCTGCAGTGCCACCGGATCGCGCCATGCCGCCAGCAGGCTTTCGAAGCCGGTGCTGCCGATGCCCAGCCCGAGCAGCGCGAACGCAATGCCCAAGCCAAGCAAGGCAATGCCGAAGAGCCAGACCCTGCGCTGATGGTGCGTGTGCATGACGGAGAATTCTTGCGGCTTTTCAGCCGGACTTTTCCGTCAGACAGCGTGCCATCAAACGCGCCGCCTCGTCCATGCGCGGGCCGGGGCGCACGAGCACGTCGGACTCGTCGGCGCTGAAGCGGCAGATGCGGCCTTCGCGCACTGCGCGGATGCCGCCCCAACCCGGGCGCTGCTCCAGCCCCTGCGCGCTGCGCACGCTGACCATGATGAGGTCAGGATTGGCGCGCACCACGTATTCGGGGTTGAGCTTGGGAAACGGGCCGAGCGACGCAGGCACGATGTTCTTCGCGCCCAGCCGCGTGAGCGTTTCGCCGATGAACGACGACTCGCCGGCCGCAAACGGCGCGCTGTTGACCTCGAAGTAAACGCGCAGGCCCTTCGCGCGGTCGGGCAGCGACTGGGCCGCCGCCGAGACGCTGGCATCGATCACGCGCCACACGTTCGGCGCCTCGCGGGTGCCAAGCACCTGGTCTAGCTTGCCGAGCACGCGCTGCACGTCGGCATGGCTCTTGGGCTCGAGCACCACCACCTTGAGGCCGAGAGCCTCGAGCCGCTGCGTCACGCGGGACGACTTGGCAAGCAGCACCGCGTCGGGCCGCAGCGCCACGATGGCCTCGACATTGGGGTCGAGCCCTCCGCCCAGTTGCGGCAACGCGCGCACCGCACTCGGCGAGTTGGAATAGTTGTCGACACCCACCAGCCGCGAGCAGGCGCCGAGCGCGCAGACTCCTTCGGTCAACGACGGCAGCAGCGTGACGATGCGTTGCGGCGGCTGCGGCAGCGTCACGGTAACGCCGCGCTCGTCCGTTACTTCCACGGCGTGCGCGGCCAGCGAAAGAACACCAAGGCCGAGTACCGCGGAAAAAAATCGAATCCAGTGCTTCATCTTCATGCGGCGGGCGCCTTCAAGGTCAACGGCAGCCCGGCCGCCATCAGCGTGACACGATGGCATGCGGCTGCCACTTCCTGGTTCATGCGGCCCAGCGTATCGACGAAGGCACGCGTCTCCCGGCCGAGCGGAATCACGCCCAGCCCGATTTCGTTGCCGACCAGCACCACCGGCCCGCGTGCCTCTCGCAGCGCGATGAGCAGCATCGCGACGTGCGCCGCGGGCGTGCGCGTGGCCGGCTTTGCGCCCTCGGAGCGCAGCGGCATCAGCAGGTTGGTAAGCCACAGCGTGAGGCAGTCGACCACCACCAGCGTTTCGGGCGCGCTTTCGGAGACGATGGCGCGCGCCAGCTCCACCGGCTCTTCCACGGTGCGCATGGCTGGCACGCGGCGGGCGCGGTCGGCCTGGTGGCGCGCGATGCGCTCGCGCATCTCGTCGTCGAATGCTTGGGCGGTGGCTATGAGCACGGCGCGGCGCGTAGCGGGCGCCTCGGCCATCCAGTCGATGGCGCGCTGCTCGGCGCGGCGCGACTTGCCGCTCTTCTGGCCCCCGAGGATGAATTCATGCGCAATGGTCATGGCCATCTTTCTTCCTTCGGGGTTGCCGGCGGCAAGGCTTGCTTAATGCGGCGTCCACTTCAGGCCGATGTAGGCGTTGCGGCCGCCGGTGGCGTAGCCGCGTGCCAGCGTGTAGTCCTTGTCGCCCACATTGTCGACGCGCGCCACCAGGCCGATGTCGCGCGTGATCTGCGTGCTGGCCACCAGGTTCAACACGGTATAGCCGCTCAGCGTGCGGGTGTTGGCCGCATCGTCGAAGCGCTTGCTCGACGATTGCACCTCGGCGCCCAGCGTCCAGCCGGCAACGCGCCAGTCGGCGCCCAGCGTGCCATGGCGGCGCGCGCGGCGTGCGAGCAGGTTGTCGGTTTCCAGGTCGCGCGGATCCTGGAAGTCCACTGATGCGCGCAGCGTCACGTCGCCGATGCGGTGGCCGCCCGAAAGCGTGATGCCCCGGTAGCGCGCACGCGCCGTGCTGGCGTAGCAGCCAAAGCCCGAATCGCAATTCGTGGCCCCGCCGTCGAACACGATCAGGTCGTTGACGCGGTTCTGGTACACGACGATGCCCGCATGCGTGCCGCCGTCGGCGTATTGCAAGCCAAGCTCGACGTTGCGGCTCGACTCCGGCTTGAGGGTCGGCGTGCCGTATTCGCTGAAGCGCTGGTACAGCGTGGGTGCGCGGAATGCGGTTCCGGCCGACACGGTGGCGCGCAGCTTGGGCGTGATGGCGTAGCCGTAGGCGGCGCTGCCGGTGGTCTTGCCGCCAAATTCGCTGTCGTCGTCATGCCGCACATGCAGTTGGAGCGAATGCGCGCCCTGCACGAAGCCGTAGCCTAGCGAAACCGCGTCCTGCGAGCGCTTGCGCGAAAGCAGGCCGGTGAAGGTGGTGGGCGCGTTCTCGAGCGCGTCTTCACGGCGCTCGAGGGTGGCCGTTACCAGATGCGGGCCGAAGCGCAATTCGTTCTGGAACAGGTAGCCGCGAAGATTCGTCTCGGTGCGGTAGAACGAAGGCTGTGTCTTGTAGACCGATTGCGAATCGGTCACCTGCACGCGCGTGCTGTAGATGTCGTTCCACTTGGCAGACCACGAAAGCCCCGCCGTGCGCAGCGTGTTCTGCGAAACGTCGTTGGTAAACCGGATCGGCGGCCGCGTCCTGGTGCTCACCGGCGAGTCGTAGCCCGCTTCGGTGTCGCTGTAGAGCAGCGTGGCCTCGAGCCGCTGGGCCGGGTTGATCTGGTAGCCGAGCCGCAGGTTGCCCGAGTCGTTGCGGTATGCGTCGCGGTCGGGGTCGGTCAGGCCGTCCCTGGAGGGCGTGCGCTTTTCGATAGGCAGCGCGTTGAAGCCCTTGCTCTCTTCATGCGCAACACCCAGCGAATAGTCGAACGCGCCCGACTTCCCGCTCACGCCCGCTTCCGCCTTGCGAAGGCCGTGGCTGCCGAAGCCCACACCCGCATAGGGCGCCACGCCTTCTTCGCCGCGGCGGGTAAAGAGCTGGACCACGCCGCCCACGGCGTCGGAGCCGTACACCGCCGCAGCGGGGCCGCGCAGCACTTCGATGCGGTCGATCTGCGCAAGGGGAATGCCTTCCCAGCCGGCGCCGCCGGTCGATTGCGAGTCGATACGCACGCCGTCGATGTACACGGCGGTGAAGCGCGTGTCGGCGCCGCGGATGAACAGGCTGGTGGTGCTGCCCAGGCCGCCGTTGCGCGTCATCTCGATGCCGGGCAGGCGCGCCAGCACGTCCGCCACGCCGACGGCACCGCTGCGCTCGATGGTCTGGCGGTCGATGATGGACACGTCGCCCACCAGATCCGACAGGGCCTGCGGCGTGCGGTTGGCCGTGACCACGGTTTCGCCCAGCGCGGGCGCCTCTTGCTGGGCGTGCGCTGCCGAGGGCAGCTGCATCAGTGCCAGGCCGCCGAAAGCGGAAGCCAGCGCGAGCGGCAGGCAGGCAAGGCGACGACGGCGCGCGGGAGCACGGCCGAGGGAAAGGGAAACGCAGGAAATCATGAATGGACCGAACGAACGTCTATGCCCGTCGCCGGCCTCCCCGCCAGCGTTTGGGCGCAATGGCTGCTTCATGCGCGCGAATCGATCGCGCATGCGGCAGCCGCCTCGTTGGCCGGTATCCGGGCTGGCAGTGCGACCTCACCGCCTTCCCAGGCGCCTGTTTCAGGGCGCCCAGTGGCTTGATGGATGAGGTTGACGCGCATGGCGTCGACTGCTTGACCGTTGCGGGGGCAGCGCAGGCGGCTTCGGCCTTGTCCCGCTTCCGGGGGCGTTCACTCCTGCTTCCCGTTGAACCGCGGCGTGTGAACCACGACGCAGGCACCAACGGGCGGGATTCTAGGGCCTCTCGCAGGCGCAGTAAGCCAAAAGTTGCGCAGCCTGTTGCCGGCCTGCTCCGGAAAGTTTGGAAAGAGCAACGCGCAGGCCGCAGAATCCGTCCCGGTCCCACGCGGCGTTCAGCGCCATGGGGACCGCCTCCCTGGGAAACTACAATCGCCAACCATGCCCGCTTCCAGCCCCATCGACCAGATCGCCGAGCGTGTGGAACGCCTGCTCGTGCGTCATGAAGAGGTGCAGCGCACCAATGCGCTGCTGCAGGAGCAGGTCGAAGCGCTCACGCGCGAGCGCGATGCGCTGAAGTCGCGGCTCGCCGCGGCCCGCACCCGCCTCGACGCCCTGCTCGAGCGGCTGCCGGCCGAACCACCTTCCGAAGATTCCCCCGCATGAAGCAGATTGAAGTTCAGATCATGGGCCAGAGCTATCTGCTCGGCTGCCCCGAAGGCGGCGAGGCGCAGTTGCGCGAGGCCGTCGACCGGGTGGACGCGGCCATGTGCAAGATCCGCGATGCCGGCAAGGTGAAGGCGCGCGACCGCATTGCCGTGCTTGCTTCGCTCAACTTGGCCTTCGACCTGGCCGCGCAGCAGGCCGCCGCGGCAGCCGCACCGGCATCTGCGGCCGCCCCGGCAATCGCTGTGCCCGCGGTAGCCGCGGCAGAGGCCGGCGAGGACGACGCCAAGGCCGCCCAGCTCATTCAGAAACTCGATCAAGCCCTTGCGGGCGATGACCATTTACTCTGAACAGAGGCGCCCGGCCCGCGGGGGGCGTAAAATCCGAACTGTCTGCGGTGCGCGTCGGGCTTAATATTTCCTTGTTCCAATGCTCTCCGGAGCCGGGCTTGGTACATCGCTTGGCGGGCGTGATCATCTCGCGTCAGATGAACCCGAAGCCTTGCTGCCCTCGCCCACCTGAACCCTGGTTCAGGATGCGGGTTCGGCGCCCACTTGCAGACACCTTTTTCCGTTCAAACGGCCCCGGCATGCGCTGCACGGGGCCGTTGCTTTTTTTCAAGGCTCCGCTGCGTGAACTCCCTGCTCGACCCCCTCCTGATCGCCGAATTGGCCGCACTCGGCCTGGGCACCGGTTTTCTGGCGGGCTTGCTCGGCATTGGGGGCGGAATGCTCATGGTGCCGTTCATCACCATCATCATGGGGCACCGCGGGGTGGCTTCCGACCTGGCTGTGAAGATGGCCATTGCCACCTCGATGGCGACGATCATCTTCACTTCGGTGTCGAGCGTGCGGGCGCACCACAAGCGCGGCGCGGTGCGCTGGGACATCGTGCGGCGCCTGGCGCCCGGCATTGTCATCGGCAGCCTGCTGGGCAGCCTGGGCGTGTTCGCGCTGCTCAAGGGCACCGTGCTGGCCATCGTGTTCGCACTGTTCGTGGGCTTCTCGGCCACGCAGATGTTTCTTGACCGCAAGCCCAAGCCCACGCGGCAGATGCCGGGTACGGCGGGCCAGCTGTCGGCAGGCGGCGCCATCGGTTTCATCTCGGGGCTGGTGGGCGCAGGCGGCGGCTTCGTCAGCGTGCCGTTCATGACGTGGTGCAACATCTCCATTCACAACGCCGTGGCCACCAGCGCCGCGCTCGGCTTTCCGATTGCGGTGGCCAACGTGCTGGGCTATGTGGTGAGCGGACAGTCGGTGCAGGGCCTGCCCGATGGTGCCTTCGGCTACATCTGGCTTCCGGCGCTCGCGGTCATTGCGGTGTGCAGCGTGCTTACGGCTCCGCTGGGCGCCAAGGCGGCCCACAACCTGCCGGTAAAAAAGCTCAAGCGCGTGTTCGCGAGCATCCTGTACCTGCTGGCCGCCTACATGCTCTGGAAGGGGCTGCAGGGCTGAGCCAGCGCGCAGCTTCGCACACTGCGCGGCTGTTGAAGTGAAAGCCCCTTGGGTCTCGGGTGAGACCCGTTGCGGCAGGCAAGCGCGGGCCGTATAACCGGCCTCATGAAAATCCTCATCGCAGTCGACGGCAGCGCCTATACGCAAAAGGCGCTCAACTACCTGCTCGCCAACCGCGCCATGTTCGTGGACGGGCATGAGCTGGTCATCGTGCATGTGTGTACCGGCGTCCACGGCCATGTGGCGCGCCACCTGAGCAAACAGGTGGTCGACGACTACTACGCTGAAGAAAGCGCCAAGGTGCTCGACCCCGTGAAGGCATTGCTCGCGCAGAACAACGTGAGCAACTTCACCGTCGACCAGCGCCACGGCCATGCGGCCGAGGAAATCCTCAAGTCGGCAACTGCCGCGCATGCCCAGCTGATTGTGCTGGGCACCCACGGCCACGGCATTTTTGGCCGCGCGCTGATGGGCTCGGTGGCCACCAAGGTCATTTCCGAGACCGACACGTCAGTGCTGCTGGTGCAGTAATCCGGCGAAGGCCGCGCCCTCTGTTTTTTGTTGTTATTGAACGCGCTGCTGCCGCCACTCGCGCGGCGAGCAGCCGAAGCGTTCGCGGAATGCGCGGCTGAAGTGAGCCGCATCGTTGAAGCCGCGGCCGTAAGCAATGTCGGCCACCGGCCGGCCGGCGAGGCGCGGCTCGAGCAGATCGCGGCTGCAGGCTTCGAGCCGGCGCTCCCAGATGTACTGCGAAGGCGTGAGCGGCTCGCTCTTGAAGATGCGGTGAATGTGGCTGGCAGAAACGCCCAGTTCCGCCGCAATGCTGCCTACCGACAGCGACGGGTCTGCCAGCTGTTCGTCGATGCGTCGCTTCACGCGGGCCAGGTGGTAGGCCGTGAGGTTGCTGAGGCCCGGCGCGCGCGCCGCGGGCAGCGTTTGCAGCCCGGCGACAAGAATGCTCTGCACCCCGTTGGCCACCGCGAGTGCCGACGCAGGCTGCAAGGTGTCGATGTCTTCACGCAGCGTGCGGATCATGCCGAGCAGCAGGTGCCCCGCGCCCTCGCGTCCCGATACGGTGGTGGCCGTCAATGCTTCGGTGTCGTGCAGTTCGCCGCGCAGGCGTTCACCAGGCAGCTTGAGCACGATCTGCTCGAAGGCGTTGTCGAACAGCAGTTCATAGGGCCGGGTGCTGTCGTACAGCGCAAAGTCGCCCGCCGCCAGCACGGCGTCGCGCCCGTCCTGCCGCACCACGCCTTGGCCGCGAGCCTGAATGCTGACAAGGAAGTAATCGTCGCCCGACCGCGAAATGTGCCTCGGCGTACGCATGACCTTCTGCGGGCCTGACTTGACCACCGACACATCAAGGCTCGGCAGCGTGTGCTGGCGGATGCTGCCTTCGAAATTGCCGGAATCGTCCTTGCGCACCGCATCGCACCCGAGCTGCACGTACACGTTGCAGATCATGTCGGTCCAGTAGGCGAGCCGCTGGTCGCGCGGAACGGCATCGGTGCTGAACAACTGGTTCATCGGGGTTCCTCGGGTTTCTTCGAAAAGCCGGCATGCAACGCTGGAACAAGAACGCCGCAAGTTCGGGTCAAGGGGTTTCGCGGCGGCGAATCTACGCTTGAAGCAACCCGCATGCCACCGCGCAAACCCGGTGCGAGGTGTGCGAAGTTGTTTCACCCCCCCACTCCTGGAGACCCGCCATGCCCGCCACCGTTCACCCCAAGCTCCGCGTTGCCGCCGTGCAGGCCGCGCCCGTGTTCCTCGATCTCGACGGCACCATCGACAAGACCATCGACCTCATGGCCCAGGCGGCCGGCCAGGGCGTGAAGCTCGTCGCCTTTCCCGAGACCTGGGTGCCCGGCTACCCGTGGTGGATCTGGCTCGATTCGCCGGCCTGGGGCATGCAGTTCGTGCAGCGCTATCACGACAACGCGCTGGTCGTCGGGTCGGGCGAGTTCGACCGCATTCGCGATGCCGCGCGCAAGCACAAGATCTGGGTGTCCCTTGGCTACAGCGAAAAGGCCGCGGGCAGCCTCTACATTGCGCAGGCGCTGATCGACGACCAGGGCAACACCGTGCAGACGCGCCGCAAGCTGAAGCCCACGCACGTGGAGCGCACCGTGTTCGGCGAAGGCGATGGCTCCGACCTTGCGGTGGCCGAAACGGCCATCGGCAACATCGGGTCGCTCTCATGCTGGGAGCACCTGCAGCCGCTCAGCAAATATGCGATGTATGCACAGAACGAGCAGATCCACTGCGGCGCCTGGCCCAGCTTCTCGCTCTACCGCGGCGCGGCCTTCGCCCTCGGTGCCGAGCTCAACAATGCGGCCAGCCAGGTGTACGCGGCGGAGGGCCAATGCTTCGTCGTCGCGCCGTGCGCCACGGTTTCACAGGCGATGAGCGAACTGATGTGCACCGATGCGGGCAAGCAGCAGTTGCTGCGCGTCGGCGGCGGCTTTGCGCGCATCTACGCGCCCGACGGTTCGCCGCTCGGTACGCCCCTGGCCGAAGACCAGGAAGGGCTGGTGATCGCGGACATCGACCTTGGAATGATTGCGCTTGCCAAGGCCGCGGCCGACCCGAGCGGCCACTACTCGCGGCCCGACGTGACGCAGCTGCTGCTGAACAAGACGCGGCGCGAACCGGTGGTGCTGCAGCGTACGCCCGAGGTCGAAGGCGGTGCCTTCGAAGCCATCGTCGCCACGCCCGAGCCGGCCGCCGCGGCGCGCCAGCAGCTGGCCGCCTGAACCGGCAGGAGCCACGCCATGGAATCCGCCATTGCAGAGCACCTGAAATGCCCACGCACGCGCCACCGCCGCGTGGAGGACGATTACGCGCCGCCCTACCCCGTCTGGTCGGCACGCGCGCCGGCCGCGGTGAGGCAGGTGGTGATGGGCTACTTCGGCGTGCAGTCGCGCGGCGCCGATATGCAAGGGCGAGCTTGTGCTGCGCTGATGAAGATCGCAGCCGGCTTCGCGCTGCCCGACGGCCCGGGTCATCACGACTTCGCACACCACGTCGATGCCGACGGCTACGACAACATGATCGCCATCGCGTACTGGGACGACCCCGCAGCCCATGCACGCTGGTGCGCCGCGCCCGAGGTCGATGCATGGTGGCGCTCCGACGAGCGGCTGGCAGACGGCCTTGGCTATTTCCGCGAAACCGTTTCACCGCGCGTCGAGCACTTCGAGACCATGTTCAACACGCCGGACCGCCTCGAGGGCGTGGGCGTGGTGATGGGCGGCGTGAGCGGCGAACTGCAGGAGCACGGCTACTGGGGTTCGATGCGCGACCGCATTCCGTTGTCGCAGACCGATGCGATGGCACCTTCGGGCACGCGCGCCATCATTGCGGGCGCTCCCACGCCGGGGCAGCGCGTGCGCATCGCGGGCCACGAGAACATCGCGATGATCCGCTCCGGGCAGGAATGGGCCGACACCGCCGGCCACGAACGCACGCTCTATCTGGAAGAGATGGAACCGGTGCTGCGCGAAGGCATGGAGTTCTTGCGCGACCAGGGGCTGGGCATCGGCTGCTACTGCAACCGCTACATGCGCCATCTCGACGCCAAGGGCACGCCGCTCGAGAAATCGTTCGGCCTGAGCTTCTGGCGATCGCTCGCCGACATGGAGCGCTGGGCCGAGTCGCACCCCACGCACGTTGCGATTTTCGGCAGCTTCATGCGCTACGTGCAGGCGCTGAACTTCCAGCTGCAGCTGCGCGTGTACCACGAGGTGTCGGTGCTCAAGGCCGACGAGCAGAGCTACGAGTACATCAACTGCCACGCACGCAGCGGGCTCATGAATGGCTTGGCCAAGGCCTAGAAGACCGCGCTTCGGGCATTTGCTTTAGGATGCGCGGCCCTATTCAAGCGCAAGCAAAGGCAAGGACCGGACCATGTGGAGCGAACTCGACAGCCTCGTTGAAGCCTCGATGCAGGAATGGAAAGTACCCGGGCTTGCCCTGGCCGTGATCCAGGACGGCGAGATTGCCGTGCTCAAGGGCTATGGCGCGCGCGATACCGAGACGGGCCTGCCCGTGACGGTGGACACGCAGTTCCTGCTGTGCTCGATCACCAAATCGTTCACCGCGGCAGGGCTTGGCTTGCTGGTCGATGAGCGCAAGCTCGAATGGTCACGGCCGGTGCGCGAGGTGCTTCCGGAATTTCGCCTGCACGACCCGGTGGCAACCGAGCGACTGACAGTGCGCGACCTGCTGTGCCACCACAGCGGCTTGCCGCGGCACGACTGGATCCACATGCCCGGTGACCTGAGCAACGCCCAGATGCTGGCCGCACTCAGGCACCTCGCACCGAGCAAGGACTTGCGCGACGCCTTCCAGTACTCGAACCTCGGCTACCTGGTCGCCGGAATGGTCACCGAGCGCATCAGCGGCCAGAGCTACCAGGACTTCACCACCGAACGCTTGATGAAGCCCCTGGGCTTCAGCCACTTCGGCTTTTCCATCGAGGCGCTTGGCGCCGCCGAAGACGCCGCCCGCCCCCACGCGATGGATGGCGACGAGCGTTACCGCACGCCGCTCTCGCCCATTCGCGCCACGCCGGCAGGCGGCATCAACGCCTCGGTGTCGGACCTGGCGAAATGGGCGCGATTCCTGCTCGACGGCAAGGTGGATGGCCGCCAGCTGCTTTCGGCCCAGGCGCTGCGCGAGATGACCACGCCGCGCGTGCACATGGGCCGCTCCGAATTCCCCGAAATCGGCGATTCGCACTACGGCCTCGGACTTTTCTGCGAGCAATACCGGGGCGAGCGCACCATTGCGCATTCGGGCTCCTGGGCCGGCTGGAGCACGCTCATGACCATGCAGCCACAACGCCGCGCGGGCGTGGTGGTGCTGACCAACCGGGCGCCGGGCAGCACCACCGCCATCCTCACCTACGCGGTGCTCGACCGCATCTGCGGCCGCACACCGGTCGACTGGTTCGGCCGCCTGGCGCCGCGGCGCAAACAGGCAGTGGAACAGCTCGGCCTCGACAAGAAAGCCAAGGCGGAAGTCCGCCGAAGCGGCACCCGGCCGAGCCACGCGCTGGAAGACTATGTGGGCGGCTACGAGCATCCGGCGTACGGACGCATCCACATCGAACAGGCTGCCGACGGCCTTGCCTGGCGTTGGCGCGGCTTCGAGGAGCCGCTGGAGCACCGCCACTACGACGTGTTCATCACACCCGACCGCCCGACCGTGATGCACCCCAGCAACCGGACGCTCACCTTCCGCTACGACCGGCAGGGCCGCATCGATCGCGTGGAGGTTCCTCTCGAGGAAATGGTGGACGACATCGTGTTCCGCCGCGTTGCGGCCGGCGACGTGCTGGACCCGGCGTTTCGCCGGCTGTGCGCCGGCGACTACCTGCACAGCGGCCGTGTCATCGAGATCAGGCTCGACGCACAAGGCGAACTCGGCATGACCATTCCGGGCCAGCCGACCTACCGGCTGCTTCCGGCTGACGGACGCAGCTTCAACGTCGACACGCTCGAAGGCTACGGGGTGGAGTTCCGCCGGCCTTCATCCGGCGTGGTGGACGCGATGATCTTTCATGAACCGCGCACCACCGCTCTCGCACCGAGGGCTCCGCAAGCGGCGCAAAACTAGGCGAGATCTAGGCGAAACCTAGGCGAACAGGCCCTTGTGCTGTTCGCGCAGCAGCGCCTTCTGCACCTTGCCCATCGTGTTGCGCGGCAGCTCGTTCACCACAAAGCAGCGCTTCGGAATCTTGAAGTTCGCGAGCTTCGACTTGAGCTCCGCCACGATGGCATCGGCGTCCAGCGCGGCGCCCGGCTTGGGAATGACGATGGCCACGCCCACCTCGCCGAAGTCGGGGTGCGGCACGCCGACCACCGCGCTTTCGGCGACGCCGGGCAACTCGTTGATGTAGCCCTCGATCTCGGCCGGGTAGACGTTGTAGCCGCCGCTGATGATCAGGTCCTTGCTGCGCCCGACGATGGTGATGTAGCCCCGGCCGTCGATCTTGCCGACGTCGCCCGTCTTGAAGAAGCCGTCGGCAGTGAATTCTTCTTTCGTTTTCTCCGGCATGCGCCAGTAGCCCACGAACACGTTCGGGCCGCTGACCTGGATGTTGCCGATCTCGTCGGTGGTGCAGTCGCGGCCGCTGTCGTCGCGAACGCGCAGCTGAACGCCAGGCAGCGCAAAGCCGACCGTGCCGCCGCGGCGCTCGCCCTGCGCCGGGCTGTAGGGGTTGGAGGTGAGCATCACCGTTTCGCTCATGCCGTAGCGCTCGAGAATGGTGTGGCCGGTGCGCTCGCGCCATTCGTCGAAAGTCTCGATGAGCAGCGGCGCCGAACCCGCGACGAACAGCCGCATGTTGCGCACCGCCTCGCGCGTGAGTCCGGGTTCGGCCAGCAGGCGCACGTAGAGCGTGGGCACGCCCATGAACACGGTGGCTTCGGGCAGCTTCTCGACCACGCGCTGGGGGTCGAACCTGGAGAACCAGATCATCTTGCTGCCGTTGAGCAGCGCACCGTGCAGCGCAACGAAGAGGCCGTGCACATGGAAGATGGGCAGCGCGTGGATCAGCACGTCGCCCTTCGTCCAGCCCCAGTAGTCCTTGAGCACTTCGGCATTCGACAGCAGGTTGCCATGGGTGAGCATGGCGCCCTTGCTGCGGCCGGTGGTGCCGCTGGTGTAGAGAATGGCGGCCAGGTCGTCCGCATTCTTGCGGGCCACCACGTGCCGGTCGCTGCACTGCGCGGCAACCTCCAGCAGCGTGCCGGTGCGGTCGTCGTCCAGCGTGAACACGTGCCGTGTGCCCGCGGCATTGGCAATGGGGCCTACCCACGAGGCATTGCGGCTGGTGCACACCACCACGGCAGGCTCGGCATTGCCGATGAAGTATTCGATCTCGGCGCTCTGATAGGCGGTGTTGAGCGGCAGGAACACATAGCCGGCACGCAGCGTGGCGAGATACAGCATCATCGCCTCGACCGACTTCTCGACCTGCACCGCGATGCGGGCGCCTTCTTCGAGGCCCAGCGCATCCAGCAGGTTGGCGATCATCGCGCTCGCGCGGTCGAGGTCTCTCCACGAATAGAACAGGCCGTTGTCAGTTTCAACGGCAATGCCGTCGAGGTCGGCAGGAAACGCCGCGCGCAAGGCGGCAAACAGGTTGGGATTGGCTTTCGTCTTCATCGAGCAGGTACTTCAGAAATTCGGTTTGCGCTTGGCAAGAAAGGCGGCAATGCCTTCGCGGTGCTCGGCGGAGTCGGCGTAGTCGTAGGCGGTTGCGAGCAGGCTCTCGGTCGTTTGCGCGCCGGCCTTCAGCATGGCGAAGGTGCGCTTGTGAAGCCGGGCGGCCTGCGGCGCCAGTGCGGCGATGCGTGCGGCGTGGGCTTGGGCGGCAGCAGCCACTTCATCGTCGGGCAGCACTTGCAGCAAGAAGCCGGCGTCGTACAGGCGCTGTGCGCCGTGCACCCCCGCGGCCAGCAGCATGTCGCGCGCGAGCACGTCGCCAATGGCGCCGTGAACCAGCGCGGCCTCTCGCGGCGCCATGGGGAAGCCCAGCTTGGCGATCGGTGCGCCGAACTTTGCCGACGCGCCTGCGAGCCGGATGTCGCAGCAGCTCGCTATCTCGATACCGGCGCCCATGCACGCGCCTTCGATCTGGGCGACCAGGGGCAATGGGCAATCGAGCATGGCCTGCAGCGCGGCCCACACTTCGTTCTCGTGAAATTCGCGCAAGCTGCTTTCGTCGAACCGGAACGACGGGTATTCGGAGATGTCGCCACCCGCGCAGAAGGCACCGCCCTCGCCGCTGATGACCACGCACCGAAGCCCCGCCTCGTTCGCTTGACCGATGCCGTCGAACACCGCACGCAATTCGCGCCACATGGCGCGCGTCATCGCATTGAGGCGCCCGGCGTTCGACAAGGCGACAAACGCGACCGGGCCCTCGCGGCGCAATGAGACCGTGCTCTCGCCCATTACTCGAGCTTGGCGCCCGAGGCCTTCACCACCGACGCCCAGCGCTTGACCTCGGAATTGACGAAGCCGCCGTACGAGGCCATGGTGAGGCTCGGAATCTCCGAGCCGTTCTGCGCCCAGATGGCCTTGAGCTCATCAGTTGCCAGGGCCTTCTTCATCTCGTCGACGATACGTGCCTGCATGTCGGCGGGCGTGCCCTTGGGGGCCCACAAGCCGTACCAGGTGGTCACGGTGTAGTCGGGCAGGCCGACCTCGGCGGCGCAGGGCACGTCCGGGAATGCCGGGTTGCGCTTGGCGCCGGCCACCATCAGCGCCTTGATGCGGCCGCCCTTGATGTGCTGGGCGGAAGAGCCGAGGCCGTCGAACATCAGGTCGACGTTGCCCGCGATCAGGTCGGACAGCGCCGGGCCCGCGCCGCGGTACGGAATGTGGGTGATGAAAGTGCCGGTCTGCAGCTTGAACAGCTCGCCCGCCAGGTGGTGCGAGGTGCCCGAACCCGCCGAACCGTAGTTGAGCTTGCCGGGGTTGCGCTTGGCGGCGGCAACGAACTCCTGCAGCGTCGTGGCGGTCACGCGCTTGGGATTGACCACCACCACCTGCGGCACGTTGGCCAGCAGCATCAGGGGCACAAAATCTTTTTCGATGTCGTAGTCGAGCTTGGGGTAGATCGACGGTGCAATGGCGTGGTGAACCGCGCCCATGAAGAGCGTGTAGCCGTCGGGCTGCGCCTTGGACGCAATGCTTGCGCCCACGGTGCCGCCGGCGCCGCCGCGGTTGTCGATCACCAGCGTTTGCCCGGTCACCTTGGAGAACTGGGCCGAGAGCGGGCGCGCAAAGGCGTCGGTGCCGCCGCCGGCCGGGAACGGCACGATCATGTTGACCGGCCGCGTCGGCCAATTACCCCCCTGCGCACGCGCACCGCCGCACAGAACGGCTGCACCGGCTGCGCCCAGGCGCAGCACGTCGCGTCGTTGAAAACCCTGAGTCATCTGTCATCTCCTGTCGTTGTGGAATGCCGCGGCATGCGGCCGCCGGCGCCTCGCGCGCCGGACTTTCTTTCAGAACTCTCAGCCTTTTTTGAAGAACAGGCCTTCGACATCTCCCGAAACCGCCACCTTGCCTTCGGCCAACCATGCGCGATGCTTGTCGAGCCGCTTGAGATCGTAGAGGTAATTGACCATGAGGCCATACGATTGCCTTTGGCCCTTGGGCGACGGATCGCCGGCCCAGTTGAGCCGCTCGACCCGGGCACCATTGCCCAGGTGAAAGCGGGCCACGGGATCGGCCGGCGTGCCGTCGATCAGCGTGCGGCCCAGGTATTCGGCGGCGGCCTGCAGCAGCCATTGGCGCAGCGGCGACTTGGCGTCGAGCGTGGCTGCGCCGTCTACCGCCGCAAGCAGGCGCTCGGCGGTGGGGGGCAGCGAACCGATGAGGCGGCCGAGTTCGGCCTCGCGCTTTTCATCCAGGCGCGGCAGCAGCTCCGCGGCGTTCTTGGCCAGCCAGGCGCGAAAGCCGGGAATCGGCGAAAGCGTGGCAAAGGTCTTCAGGCGCGGCAGCTCGTCCTGCAGGGTCTCCACCACGCGCTTGATGAGCGAATCGCCGAAGCTCACGCCGCGCAGCCCGTTCTGGGTGTTGCTGATCGAATAGAAGATTGCGGTGGTGGCCTTGGCCGGCTGAATGGGCACGGCGGTTTCGTCGAGCAGCGGCATGATGCCGTCGCTGATGCGGTCGACCAGCGCCACCTCGACGAAGATCAGCGGCTCGTTGGGCAGCCGCGGATGGAAGAAGCCGTAGCAGCGGCGGTCGCTGTCGTCGAGCCGGTTCTTCACGTCGGTCCAGCTCTTGATGTCGTGCACGGCCTCGTAGCGGATCAGCTTCTCGATCAGCGAAGCCGGCGAATCCCAGTCGATGCGGCGCAATTCGAGAAACGCGACATCGAACCAGGTGGAGAACAGGTGCTCCAGTTCGGCGTCGAGCGCAATCAGCCGCTTGTCGGACTTGAGAAAAGGCAGCAGCTCGGCGCGCAGGTCGACCAGGAAGCGCATGCCCTCGGGCTCTACCGCAAAGCGCTGCAGCAGCCGCATGCGGGGCGACACCAGCGCCCGACGCAATTTCAGTTCGGCCTGGCCTTCGTCGGGCGTTCCGACCGCCGCCTGGTGGTGGTCGCGCGCCGACTTGAGCTTTTGCGGATCGGCCGCGAAATGCTCGCTCATCAGCGCCCAGTAGTCGCGGCGCTCTTCGGGCGTGGCGGCTGCGTATTCGAGTGCAATGGCATGCGCCCTCCGGCCGCCCTCGACCTCGCTCACGCGCGGATCGATGACCGACTGCAAGGCCGTGAGCACGCGCCGCAAGGCACGCGGCGACAGCGCCTCGTCGGCCCTGCGCAAGGTGGCCTGCATGCGCTCGGCGGTCGAGCGCGCAGTGGGCTTTGCGGCAGCCTTGGGCGCGCTGCGGGCGGTGCCTTCAGGCGCCACGGGCACCTTGCTGCCGGTCTTGTCGCCAGAACGCAGCCGCGCCTGGAACCATTCGGTCGCACTCATCGACACACTCCAATTCTGTGGGACGGGGAGATGCCCTTCTTGGTGCAGGTCATGACATCACCCTTGATTTCTGCTGCCGCGCGACTTCGCGCAGGGCCTCGCGCTGGCGGGTCAGGTGCGTGCGCATGGCGGCATCCGCGCCTTCGCTGTCGCGCGCCTTGAGGGCCGCAAAAACCGCCAGGTGCTCCGACAGGCTTTGCTCCAGCCGGCCCGGTGCATGCAATTGCTGCAGCCGTGCGAGCTTGAGAATCTTGCGCAAGTCGCCGATCACCTGCGCCAGCCACTTGTTGTCGGCCAGCTGGATGATCGCCTCATGAATGAGGTGGTTGGTGGCGTAGTAGTCGTTGATGCGCTTGGCCTTGGCATGGCGCACCAGCCGTTCATGCAAGCCATCGAGGTCGTGCAGCTCGGAATCGCTGGCATTGCGCGCGGCCTCGTAGGCGCAGCGGCCTTCGAGCAGCGCAATTACCGGAAATATCTCGTCGAGATCGCGCTCCGTCACCTCTCGCACGAAGCAGCCGCGCCGCGGCTCGTGCCGCAGCAGGCCTTCGGCCGTGAGCACCTTGAGCGCCTCGCGCAAGGGGGTGCGCGAAATCGACAGCCGCTCGCACAGCGCCGCCTCGTCCAGGAAACTGCCCGGCGCCAGCTCGCCCGCGAAGATCTGCTCGCGCAGCGTGGCGGCGACTTCGTCGTGCAGGGAGTTGGGAACGAGGCGCATGGAAGGCGGACAGCTGCAAGGCGGGCTAAGAGCTTGAATCGTAATTTTCTGTAATTACGCAAAATTGTGGGGCCGCAATCCGCGCAGCGCAAGGGCTGCGCACCCAATGCGCAGCCCGGGCTTACCCTGAGGGCTTGCCGCTCAGGCAGTGGCGGGCCGTGGGCGACGCGCGGCCCAGAGCCACAGGCCGATGCCGAAGAGCACCATCGGCACGCTGAGCCATTGCCCCTGGCTCAGGTTCAGCGCGCGCAGGCCCAGAAAGTCGTCGGGCTCGCGGAAGTACTCGGCAATGAAGCGCAGCACGCCGTAGCCGATGAGGAACACCGCGGCCACCTGCCCTTCTTTGCGCTCCTTGCGCGCGTAGAGCCACATGATGACGAACAGCAGAAGCCCCTCGAGCAGGAACTGGTACACCTGCGAAGGGTGGCGCGGCAGCATCGAGCCGCTTTGCGGAAACACCATGCCCCAGGGCAGGTCGGGCCTGCTGAAGCGGCCCCAGAGTTCGCCGTTGATGAAGTTACCCACGCGGCCTGCCGCCAGGCCGGTGGGCACGCACGGCGAAACGAAGTCCATCACCTGCCAGAACGGCCGTGCGCGCGAGCGCGCGAACCAGATCATTGCGCCGATCACGCCCAACAGGCCGCCATGAAAGCTCATGCCGCCCTGCCACACGTAGAGGATTTCGAGGGGATGCGCCAGATAGAACTCGGGCTTGTAGAACAGGCAGTAGCCGAGCCGGCCGCCCACGATGACGCCCATCACGCCAAGAAAAAGAATGTCTTCGATGTCCTTGCGCTGCCAGGCGCCGGTGCCGACGAGCGAGCGATACGGCTCATGCCGCAGGCGGCGCGTGCCAAGAAAGTAGAACAGCGCGAACGCGGCCAGGTAGGTAAGGCCGTACCAGTGAATGGCGACGGGCCCGAGCTGCAGGGCGACGGGATTGATCTGCGGATACATGAGCATGGCGCAGATTGTGCCCCGGCCATGTGGCGTTCCTTCGCGCCGTGGTCAACCGCGGTTTAACCGCTCTTCAACGCGCTTGTGCGTCCGCTCGCGAACGAACTCCACGAATCGCGCCAGCGCCGGATGCACCGCATGCGCCGGCCACACCAGGCTGGTTTCGCATGCGGGCAGCGCCACCCGCGCGCGGCCCGCCCCTTTGAACTCTTGCGCCTGGAGGTAGACCACGCCGGCGCGCCTGAACTGCATGACGCTCTGCGGCACCCAGGCCACGCCGATGCCGCCCGACACGAGATTGACGATGGTCTGCATCTGGATGGCTTCTTGCGCCACGGTGGGCGTGCGGCCCGCCGAATGGTAGAGGCCATGGATCGCGTCGTGCAGCGACGGCACGATGCGGCGCGGAAAGATCACGAGCGGTTCTGCCAGCACCTGCACCAGCGGCACGGGCGTTGCGCTCGCCAGCGCATGCTGCGCCGGCATGGCCAGCACCAGCGGCTCCTGCTCCACCGGCAGCCGCGCGAGCCCTGGCGGCGCGGCGCCCGGCGAATGGAGCATCAGGCCGGCGTCGATCTCGCCGCGGGCAAAGGCTTCGAGCTGCACGTCGCCGGTGGCCTCGACGAGTTCCAGCGCCACCTCGGGGCACAGCACGCGGAATTCGCGCACCCAGGCCGGCAGCTTCTCGAAGCCGATGGTCGAAACAAAGGCAATGCGCACCCGGCCCACCTGCCCCGCTGCTGCGGCGCGGGCCCTCTCCGGAAGGGCCTGCGCGCGGGCCAGCAGCTCGCGCACGTCAGGCAGCAAGACTTCGCCGGCCGGGGTGAGCGCCACGCGCCGGCGCGTGCGGTCGAACAGCGCCACGCCCAGTGTCTTCTCGAGCTGGGCGATGGCCTGCGTGACGGGCGGCTGGGTCATGTGCAGGCGCTCGGCGGCGCGGCCGAAATGCAGTTCTTCGGCCACGGCCACGAACTGGCGCCAGGCACGCAGGTCGATCAAGGCTTCCTTCATATGCCGAGCATATCAATCGACACACAAAAAGGGATTGGAATGAATCAATGAGAAGTCCGATACTTGGGCCTCCCCCCGAGAATTTCCCCCCGAGAATTTCCCCACGAGAAGAGACACCGACCATGGACACCAAGCCAATCCAGATCAACCGCCGCAGCGCGAACATCGTCGAAGGCAAGAGCCGCGCCCCCAACCGCTCGATGTTCTACGCCATGGGCTACGAAGAGAGCGACTTCAAGAAGCCGATGGTCGGCGTGGCCAACGGCCACAGCACCATCACCCCGTGCAACTCGGGCCTGCAGAAGCTGGCCGACGCGGCCATTGCGGGCATCGAGGAAGCCGGCGGCAATGCGCAGGTGTTCGGCACGCCCACCATCTCCGACGGCATGGCCATGGGCACCGAAGGCATGAAGTACTCGCTGGTGAGCCGCGAAGTGATTTCGGACTGCATCGAGACCTGCGTCGGCGGCCAGTGGATGGACGGCGTGCTGGTGGTCGGGGGCTGCGACAAGAACATGCCCGGCGGCCTCATGGGCATGCTGCGCGCCAACGTGCCGGCCATCTACGTGTACGGCGGCACCATCCTGCCGGGCAAGTACAAGGGGCAAGACCTCAACATCGTGAGCGTGTTCGAAGCCGTGGGCCAGAACGCCGCCGGCAACATGAGCGACGAAGACCTGCTGGAGATCGAGAAGCGCGCCATTCCGGGCACCGGCTCGTGCGGCGGCATGTACACGGCCAACACCATGTCCAGCGCATTCGAGGCGCTGGGCATTTCGCTGCCCTACTCGTCGACCATGGCCAACCCGCACGACGAAAAGGCCAACTCGGCCAAGGAATCGGCCAAGGTGCTGATCGAGGCGATCAAGAAAGACCTGAAGCCGCGCGACATCGTCACCAAGAAGGCCATCGAGAACGCGGTGGCCGTCATCATGGCTACGGGCGGCTCGACCAACGCGGTGCTGCACTTCCTGGCCATTGCGCACGCGGCCGAGGTCGAATGGACCATCGATGACTTCGAGCGCATGCGCAAGAAGGTTCCGGTGATCTGCGACCTGAAGCCGAGCGGCAAGTACCTGGCGGTCGACCTGCACCAGGCCGGCGGCATTCCGCAGGTGATGAAGGTGCTGCTGAACGCTGGCCTGCTGCACGGCGACTGCATCACCATCAGCGGCCAGACGATTGCCGAGGTGCTGAAGGACGTGCCCGACGTGCCGCGCGCCGACCAGGACGTGATCCGCCCCATCAATAACCCGATGTACGAGGAGGGCCACCTGGCCATCCTGAAGGGCAACCTGTCGCCCGAAGGCGCGGTCGCCAAGATCACCGGCCTGAAGAACCCCGTCATCACCGGCCCGGCGCGCGTCTTCGACGACGAGCAGTCGGCGCTCAAGGCCATTCTGGACGGCAAGATCAAGGCCGGCGACGTGATGGTGCTGCGCTACCTCGGCCCCAAGGGCGGTCCGGGCATGCCCGAAATGCTGGCGCCGACGGGCGCGCTCATCGGCGCGGGCCTGGGCGAAAGCGTGGGCCTGATCACCGATGGCCGCTTCTCGGGCGGCACCTGGGGCATGGTGGTCGGCCACGTGGCGCCCGAAGCGGCGGCCGGCGGCACCATTGCGTTCGTGAACGAAGGCGACTCGATCACCATCGATGCGCACAAGCTGGTGCTCGAACTCAACGTGCCCGAAGCCGAGCTTGCCAAGCGCCGCGAAGGCTGGAAGCCGCCGGCACCGCGCTACACGCGCGGCGTGCAGGCCAAGTTCGCATTCAACGCCTCGAGCGCAAGCTCGGGCGCGGTGCTCGACAAGTTCTGAGGAAGCCTCAGGCCAGCATCATCCACGCGCCGTAGCCGAAGGCCAGAAACCCGAGGCCGACGATCGCAAGGATGCTGCGGGATTCGAACGCCATGGCCGGAGGCAAACTCTGCACCGCAAAGTGCAGCAACGCGCCGGCGCCGATGGTCATGAACCCGGCGCCGAGCGCCTTGCCCATGCTCTCGCCCGGATAGAGAAAACACACGGCGAAGCCGGCCACGAAAACGAGGTTGGCAAGCACGGTGCCGCGCGTGCGCCAGCGCTGCTGCGTCGGCGTGGCCGCGCGCTCCACAGGCCGCCTGCTGGCGGGGCGGCCTTCCTTGATGGCCATGCCGGTGAAGAACAGGCCGAACATCGTCGGGAACAGCCCAAAGATGCCGAATCCCCACACGGGGCCCCACATGTTCTGGAAATCGGCGACCAGCGCCTGCGCCGGGTCGGCGATGCTGTAGCGCACCTCGACAGCGTCGCCCCACTCCTTGTCCGACAAGCCGCCGCCGAGCCCCTTGACCAAGCGTTTCTGGCCGTCGGCCGCGACGTATTCGACCACCGGGGCGCGCGAAACGGTCGTGCGGCCGTTGCTGTCCTTGCTGCGCTCTTCGACAAATTCAACCAGGCTGCCCTGAACGCTGGCGGTGCCTTCAATCGACTGGTAGCGCTGCCAGCCAACCGTGGCCGCGGCATACAGCCCGGCGCAGCCGATCAGCAGCGCCCCAATGCCCACGCCCCAGAAAAAGTTCTTGAGCCATCCGGCCAATCCGCCGATGGCAGGCCCGACCAGGAGCGAGAGCCCGAAAACCAGCACCGCATGCTGGATGGTTTCCTCGTCCATGGCGTGGACCGCAACGCGTGCAATTTGTGAGGCGGCCCCGCCCGGGTGTCAGCGCTTCGGGCGGTTGTTGGGCGGCAGGCCCATGTTGCTGCGCTGGCGGTCGATGCGCGCCTGCTTGCGGCGCTCTTCGCGCTCGATGACCTTGCGCTTGGTATAGCCCGACGAATCGGCCCAGGCCCACCACGCCACGGCCAGTGCAAAAGGCGACAGGACAATCCACCAGCTCCAGCCGGCGACCATGCCCACTTCGAAGTATTTCAGGCCTATGCCCAGCAGGCCCAACAGCAGAAAAAGCATCGCGAATCCCTCGGGTTTTGTTGGAAACGCTTCCGGACGCCGGTACACGGCGCTACCTACAATCGCGTTAGATCGAATGTAACCCAGCCATTACGAAATAAGCCCCATGAAAAGACTCCTGTCGTTCGCCGTTTTGGGCCTTGGCCTGGCCGCCCCTGCTTTCGCCGACCTGGCGCTGGCCACGTCGAAAAACTGCATGAGCTGCCACGCGGTGGAGCGCAAGGTGCTCGGCCCTTCGTTCAAGGACGTGGCCGCCAAGTACAAGGGCAATGCCGGCGCCGCCGACATGCTCGCAACCAAGATCATCAAGGGTGGTTCGGGCGTGTGGGGGCCGGTGCCGATGCCGGCCAACAACCAGGTCAGCGAAGCCGACGCAAAGAAGCTCGCTGCCTGGGTGCTGTCGACGCGCTGATCAAACCCGCGGATCGATGTCCGTGGGCAACGGCCGGCGCTCGATGCGGTCTTCGAGCTGGCCGATGTGCGCAGCCACGGTGTTGTCCGACTGCTCCGAGCGCTGACGGATCACGCTTTCGACCTGCCCCAGCCTTGCAAGCAATGCGGCATGGCGCTCGGCGTTCTGCGCCATGTGCTTGTTCTCTTGCACTTCCAGGAAGTTGCGCAGCTCGGTAAAGCGCGAAGCCTCGGCCTTGTCGGCAAGATCGCGCTGCACCTGCATTTCCTTGTTGTGGCGCTTGGCGTCCAGCAGTACCGAGCTGTGCAGGTACAGCACGTACACCAGGAAGAACACGCCTAGCGCGACCGTGAGCCCCAGCATCATCAGGCCCAGCGGCGCGGAAACGGTCATGAACCCCAGCGAGACCGGCACGGGCGAAGCCAACGTGCCCCAGTTGAGCGCGGCAAGGGCCGCGATCAGCAGCAGAATGGCAAACAGGAAAGCAGATCTCACACCCATGGGGGCCTCCTTCGGACAGGTCGAATACAACGGAACCGGCCATGCGCGCCCCGGCGCACGGCAACTCCGCTGGTTGTACCTCAGGCCGCGGGCCGCAACGGCCCCTGCTCCCCACTAACGGCCATGTCCTACAGACCGAATCAATTGGTCTGTGACAACTGTTCCAGAATTGCAGGATTTTCGAGCGTGGAGGTGTCCTGCGTGATGGCCTCGCCCTTGGCAATGCTCCGCAGCAGGCGCCGCATAATCTTGCCGCTGCGCGTCTTGGGCAGGTTGTCGCCAAAGCGGATGTCCTTCGGCTTGGCGATGGGCCCGATTTCCTTCGCGACCCAGGCACGCAGCTCGTTGGCGATCTGCTTGGCCTCTTCGCCGGTGGGGCGGCTGCGCTTGAGCACGACGAATGCGCACACGGCCTCGCCGGTCACGTCGTCGGGCCGGCCGACCACGGCGGCTTCGGCCACGAGATCGGTCTTGGAGACGAGCGCCGATTCGATTTCCATCGTGCCGAGCCGGTGGCCCGACACGTTGAGTACGTCGTCGATGCGGCCCGTGATGCGGAAGTAGCCGCGGTCGGCGCTGCGCACCGCGCCGTCGCCCGCCAGATAGATGGTGCCGCCCATCTCTTCGGGAAAGTAGCTCTTCTTGAAGCGCTCGGGGTCATTCCAGATGGTGCGGATCATCGAAGGCCATGGCCGCTTGATGACCAGCATGCCACCCGCGCCGTTGGGCAGGTCCTTGCCGGTTTCGTCGACGATGGCGGCCATGATGCCCGGCAGCGGCAGGGTGCACGAGCCCGGCACCAATGGCGTGGCGCCCGGCAGCGGCGTGATCACGTGGCCGCCGGTTTCGGTCTGCCAGAAGGTGTCGACGATGGGGCAGCGTTCGCCGCCGATATTGCGGTGGTACCACATCCATGCCTCGGGGTTGATGGGCTCGCCCACCGAACCGAGGATACGCAGACTGGTCAGGTCCCAGTTCTTCGGGTGCACCTTCTCGTCGCCTTCAGCCGCCTTGATGAGCGAGCGGATGGCGGTGGGCGCGGTGTAGAAGACCGACACCTTGTGCTTCTCGATCATCTGCCAGAAGCGGCCCGCGTGCGGGAACGTGGGAATGCCCTCGAACACGACCTGCGTGGCGCCGGCCGCGAGCGGACCGTAGGCCACATAGGTGTGGCCGGTGATCCAGCCGATGTCGGCCGTGCACCAGAACACGTCTTCGGGCTTGATGTCGAAGGTCCAGTCCATCGTGAGCTTGGCCCACAACAGGTAGCCGCCGGTGGCGTGCTGCACGCCCTTGGGCTTGCCGGTGGAGCCCGAGGTGTAGAGGATGAAGAGCGGATGCTCGGCGTTCACCGCCACGGGCGGGCAGTCGGTGCTCTGGCCCTTCAGCGCCTCGTCGAATGTCTTGTCGCGGCCTTCGACGCGGTTCCACGCGGAGGGCGTGCGCTCGTAGACGAACACCGTCTTGATCGACTCGCAGCCGCCCATCGCAATGCCGTCGTCGACGATGGCCTTGAGCGGCAGTTCCTTGCCGCCGCGCAGCTGGTAGTTGGCGGTAATGACGGCCACCGCGCCGGCGTCGATGATGCGCTCCTGCAGCGCCTTGGCCGAGAAGCCGCCGAACACCACGCTGTGCGTGGCGCCGATGCGCGCGCAGGCCTGCATGGCGATCACGCCTTCGACCGTCATCGGCATGTAGATGATGACGCGGTCGCCCTTCTGGATGCCAGCGGCCTTGAGCGCGTTGGCAAACTGGCTCACGCGGCCAAGCAGTTCCTTGTAGGTGACGTTGGTGACGGTGCCGTCGTCGGCCTCGAAGACGATGGCGGTCTTGTTCTCGACCGGCGTGCCCATGTGCTTGTCGAGGCAATTGGCGCTGGCATTGAGCTCGCCGTCGCCGAACCATTCGTAGAACGGCGCCTTCGACTCGTCGAGCGTGCGGGTGAACGGCTTGGTCCAGTTGAGGTTGGCTTGCGCCTGGCGGGTCCAGAACCCTTCGAAGTCCTGCTCGGCCTCCTTGCACAGCGCCTCGTAGGCGGCCATGCCGGCAATGCGGGCACCTTGGGTGGCACGGGTGTCGGGCGGGAACACGCGGTTCTCGACCAGAACGGATTCGATGTTCTTCGATGCGCTGCTGCTCATTCTCTTGTCTCCTGGGTAGGTGCGGCCGTAATGTCGGCGGACCCACTTACGGGTCACTGACGGTCCGATATTAGTTCGCAGGGTTATCACGGGCCGGACACGGGGGCACCCCTAGAATCGCCGGTCGTTTCCAACCTTCCTCCCGATGTCCGCTCCCGACCCTTTCGATACCCGGAACCCGCCCGTACCGGCGCGTGGCTCGCCGCTTCGGCCGCTGCCCAAGCTGATTTTTGCCAGCCGCTGGCTGCAGCTGCCGCTGTACCTGGGCCTGATCGTGGCGCAGGCGGTGTACGTGGTGCACTTCCTCGTCGAACTGCTGCACCTTGTCGAAGCCGCCTTCGGCAACAAGGACGCGCTGCAGGCGCTGATCACCAGCATCGGCTACAAGACCACCGCGCCGGTGGGCACCCTCAACGAAACCGTGATCATGCTGGTGGTGCTGGCACTGATCGACGTGGTGATGATCTCCAACCTGCTCATCATGGTGATCGTCGGCGGCTACGAGACCTTTGTGAGCCGCATGGACCTGGAAGGCCACCGTGACCAGCCCGAGTGGCTGAGCCACGTGAACGCCTCGGTGCTGAAGGTCAAGCTGGCCACGGCCATCATCGGCATCAGCTCGATCCACCTGCTGAAGACCTTCATCAATGCCGACAACTACACCGATCGCGTGTTGATTGCGCAGACCGTGATTCACATCGCGTTCCTGTTCTCGGCCATGGCCATTGCCTACACCGACAAGCTCATGGCGTCGAACGCGCCGCGCGGCAACGGGCACTGACACGAGCCGATCCGGCTCAGGGGTTCAGCCGGCGCGGGGCAAGTCCCAGGCCGGAACCTCGGTGAAACGCGCGGCCAGAAAGTCGAGCATCGTGCGCAGCGTGGCCGGCATGTGCTTGCGAGAGGCGTACACCGCATACATGCCCACCACCTGCGGCTCGAACTCCGGAAACAGCCGCACCAGTTCGCCCGACTTCAAAAGGCATGAGGTCAGGTAGGTCGGCAGCATCGTGATGCCGGCCCCGGACCGCGCAAGCTGCATCAGGCTCGTGGCATCGTTGGTCGACACGTTGCCGCCTACGGCCACCGAGACGGGCGTGCCGTCGTCCTTGCGCGTGAAGTTCCAGAGGCTGCGTCCGAAGTAAGAGTGCGTGAGGCAGTTGCGCTGGGCCAGTTCTTCCACGCGCAGCGGCTCGCCGTGCCCCTTCAGATACCCGGGCGAAGCGCATACCACCGAACGGCAATCGGTGAGCCTGCGCGCAATCAGGTTGGGGTCGATCTCCACCGCCACCCGAATCGCGAGATCAATGCGCTCGTCCACGAGGTTCACCGCCCGGTCGAGCAGCACCAAGTCGACCGCCACGCCGGGATGGAGCCGCACATAGTCGGCCACGGCGTCGGCCAGCTGCGCCTGCGCGAACGAGGTGCTGGCCGTGATGCGCAACTGCCCGCGCGGCGCCTCCGCCGGGTGCCGCACCGCCGCCTGCATGTCGCCCGCCAGTTCGAGCACCTGGCGGCAGCGCGGCAGCAGTTCTTCGCCCGCCGCCGTCAGGCTCAGCCGGCGCGTGGTGCGGTGCAAGAGGCGCGCGCCGGTCCATTGCTCCAGCTCGGCCACATAGCGCGTGACCACCGGCCGAGAAAGGTCGAGCTTGTCGGCCGCGGCCGAGAGGCTGCCCGAATCCACCACGGTCACGAAGACCCGCATTGCGTTCAAACGATCCATTCGAACGATTTTAGGAATAAAGAAACGCGAAAATCGAGGTATTTCTTTCGAAACCAGAAACCTAAGATGCGTTTCATCGAATCAACTTTTCTGGAGCATTCATGAGCCACATTGCCATCATCGGCGCCACCGGTCGCGCCGGCGGCCGCCTTCTCGAAGAGGCCCTGCGCCGCGGCCACACCGTGACGGCCATTGCCCGCAAGGCCAGCGACAAGCTCTCGGGCCGCGCCAACGTGAAGGCGGTCGACCTCGACGTGCTGGACGGTGCAGCACTCGAAAAGGCCGTGGCAGGCCACGACGCAGTGTTCAGCGCCGCGCACTTCTCCACAGTGCCGCCAGCGGCCGTCATCGAGCCGGTAAAGCGCGCGGGCGTGAAGCGCCTGCTGGTGGTCGGTGGCGCGGGCAGCCTGTTCGCGGCACCGGGCCTGAAGGTGATCGACACGCCGAACTTCCCTGACGCCTACAGGGCCGAAGCCACGGCCGGCGGCGTGTTCCTCGACGCGCTGCGCAATGAGAAGGAACTCGACTGGACCTTTCTTTCGCCCTCGGCCGAATTCGTCGAAGGCGAGCGCACCGGCAAGTTCCGCATTGGCAAGGACGACCTGCTCGTGAGCGCCGAAGGCCGCAGCTGGATCACTTTCGAGGACTATGCGATCGCGTTCATCGACGAGCTCGAGAAGCCGGCCCATTCGCGCCAGCGCTACACCATCGGCTATTGATCGACCACTGATCGACCGGCAAACAAAAAAGGACCCGCGGGTCCTTTTTTCATGAGCGAGACGGTCTTACCGGCCGGTCATGTTCTCCGGCACCACCCACTGGTCGAACTGCTCGGCCGTGAGATGGCCCGAGGCAATCGCCGCCTCGCGCAGGCTCGTGCCTTCCTTGTGCGCCTTCTTCGCGATATAGGCCGACTTGTCGTAGCCGATGTGCGTGTTGAGCGCCGTCACCAGCATCAGCGAGCGCTGCACCAGCTCGGTGATGCGCTCTCGGTTCGGCTCGATGCCCACCGCGCAGTGGTCGTTGAAGCTCACCATGCCGTCGGCCAGCAGGCGCACGCTCTGCAAGAAGTTGTGCGCCACCATTGGGCGGAACACGTTCAACTCGAAGTTGCCTGAAGCGCCGCCGATGTTGATGGCCACGTCGTTGCCGAACACCTGCGCGGCCAGCATCGTGACCGCCTCGCTCTGCGTCGGATTGACCTTGCCCGGCATGATCGACGAGCCGGGTTCGTTCTCGGGAATGCTGAGTTCGCCGATGCCGCTGCGCGGGCCGCTTGCGAGCCAGCGCACGTCGTTGGCGATCTTGTTCATGCTGGCTGCGAGCGTCTTGAGCGCGCCGTGCGCGTGCACCAGCGCATCGACGCTGGCCATGGCTTCGAACTTGTTCGGCGCCGTCACGAAAGGCAGGCCCGTGAGCTTTGCGAGTTCGGCTGCCACCTGCTCGGCATAGCCTTTGGGCGCATTGAGCCCGGTGCCCACAGCCGTGCCGCCGAGCGCCAGTTCGCACAGGTGCGGCAGCGCGGCGCGCACATGCGCCTCGCCGTGCGCCAGTTGCGCCACGTAGCCCGAGAACTCCTGGCCCAGCGTGAGGGGCGTGGCGTCTTGCAGGTGGGTGCGGCCGATCTTCACGATGTCTGCAAAGTCCTTCGACTTTTGCTCGAGCGTGCCGCGCAGCTTGGCGATGGCCGGCAGAAGCTTGTGCGTGATGGCCTCCACGGCGGCCACGTGCATCGCGGTGGGGAACACGTCGTTGCTCGACTGGCTGCGGTTCACGTCGTCGTTCGGGTGCACCAGGCGCCCTTCCCCGCGCTCGCCGCCGAGCAATTCACTCGCGCGGTTGGCCAACACCTCGTTCACGTTCATGTTGGTCTGCGTGCCCGAGCCGGTCTGCCACACCACGAGCGGAAACTCACCAGGGTGCTTGCCGGCAATGACTTCATCGGCCGCGGCCACGATGGCCTTGGTCTTCTTTTCGTCCTGCAGGCCCAGCGCGTGGTTGACCACCGCCGACGCGCGCTTGACCTGCGCCAGCGCCTTGATGATCTCGCGCGGCTGCTGCTCGCCGGAAATATCGAAGTTCTGCAGCGAGCGCTGCGTTTGCGCGCCCCACAGCTTGTCGGCCGGCACGTCGATCGGTCCGAAGGTGTCGCGCTCGGCACGGGTCTTGGGGGAATTCGTCATGAGAAAAAGCTCCGCAGTCTTGGATGGTCGCGCCGCCTGATCGGGCGCGGGCTCCAGTATCGGCCAATAAGAATGGCTCGCATTTGGCGGGGCCATTGGGCCCGCCGCCAAACATCACGTTACGCCCATTGGGTTGACTCGCGTCATGTCAAAAAGTTATGATCATGGGCTCCAGACGACCAACAAGTCATGTTGATCGGCCCTGCACTACTCGCGGATCTCCGAATCCCGTCGCGGTGCAAGGTTCTCCCGCCGGGCCCTGCCCGGCAAAACCGGCCGGATCGTTTCCGGTCCCACTGCCACGCCACGTTTCGGCGGGCACTGGTTTCGTCGCCACGTCGTCTTCAGTGCCTGTCGGCAGCCCCAGAGGTTCGCCGGGCCATTGCACGCGTTTTCTCGCGCTCTGTGTTCAGCCTGCCCATCGGCTGATGGCGTGACCGTTGCCGCCTCCTGCTTCAGGAGCGGCGCTGTGTCCAAACATCACTCAAGGAGCCCCCGGCGTATGGCCAAAGGAATTCTCATCGACCATGTCTTCAAGGTGTTCGGCGATTCGCCCGAGCAGGCGCTCGAGTTGGTCCGGCAGGGTTTTTCGAAGAAGGAAATCCTTGCGCAAACGGGCCAGTCGATCGGCGTGTTCGATGCCACCTTCGAGATCCAGGCCGGCGAGATCTTCGTGATCATGGGTCTCTCGGGATCAGGCAAGTCGACGCTGGTGCGCCTCTTGAACCGGCTGATCGAGCCGACCGCCGGGCGCATCGTGATCGACGGCGCCGACATCAACGAGCACTCCGACACCCAACTGCGCGCGCTGCGCCGCAAGGACATCAGCATGGTGTTCCAGTCGTTTGCGCTGATGCCGCACATGACGGTGCGCGAGAACACCGCCTTCGGCCTGGAACTCTCGGGCACGAGCAAGAAGGAGCGCCTTGCGCAAGCCGACAAGGCGCTCGCGCAGGTGGGCCTTGCGGGCTGGGGCGACAGCTACCCCGACGAACTCTCCGGCGGCATGCAGCAGCGCGTGGGCTTGGCGCGGGCGCTGGCTTCGGACCCGTCGATCCTGTTGATGGACGAAGCTTTCTCCGCGCTCGACCCGATCATCCGCACGGAGATGCAGTCGGAGCTGCTGCGCCTGCAGCAGGAGCAGCGCCGCACCATCGTCTTCATCTCGCACGACCTGGACGAAGCCATGCGCATCGGCGACCGCATCGCGATCATGAAGGACGGCCAGGTGATCCAGGTCGGCACGCCCGACGAGATCCTGCGCAGCCCCGCCGACGACTACGTGCGCAGCTTTGTGCGGGGCGTGGACGCGGCGGCCGTGTTCAAGGCGGCGGACATCGCGCGCAAGTCGCTCACCGTGGTGTGCGAGCACCCCGAGCGCGGTGCGCGCGCGGCACTCAAGCTGCTGGAAGACCAGGACCGCGACTTCGCCTACGTGACCAGCCCGAACAAGCGCTTCCTCGGGGTGGTGTCGGCCGACACCCTGCGCGGCGCGCTCGACGGGCATTCGGGTCCGCTCGGGCTGCAGCACGCGTTCCTGGTCGACCTGCCGCGCATCGACGCCGAGGCGCCGGTGGCCGGCCTGATCGGCCAACTCGCGCAGGCGCCGTGCGCGCTGCCGGTGGTGGCGGGCGACGGCCGCTTCTGCGGCGCGATCAGCAAGACGACGCTGCTCAAGTTCCTGGACCGCGACACGCCGCCGATCGAGCCGGTCTCCCCGCATGCCGCGCCCGCGCTCGCCGCCGAGCCGCACTGAATTCACGAAGGACAAACCGAACGATGAACGACACCACATTGCCTTCCGACCTGAACGCGCCAGGCCTCGGCGCCGCGTTGAACACGGCCCCGGAGCCCTCGGCCTTCGTCGATCCGTGGGAGGCGCTCTCGGCGGCGCCCGACACCTCGGCCACCAGCGCCTGGCTCGATGCGCCGGTGAACACGGCCCATCAGCTCACCGGCCAAACCGACGGCACCGCAAGCGGTTTTCAACTGCACCGCCTCTGGGACGGCTCCCTCCCCGTCGAATCCTGGATCAACCAGGGCCTGGGCTGGGTGGTCGAGCATTTCCGCCCCTTTTTCCAGACGGTGCGCCTGCCCATCGACAGCACGCTGAACTGGGTGCAGGGCCTGCTGACCGGCCTGCCGACGCTCGCGATGATCGCGCTCATCGGCCTCTTCGCCTGGCAGTTTGCGGGCCGCGCGCTCGCCATCGGCACCACGGCAGCGCTGCTGCTCGTGGCCATGCTGGGCATCTGGCCCGAGGCGATGGTCACGCTGTCGCTGGTGCTGACCTCGCTGGTCTTCTGCATGATCATCGGCCTGCCGCTCGGCGTGCTGCTTGCCAGCAGCGACCGCGCCCAGCGGATCATGCGGCCCGTGCTCGACGCGATGCAGACCACGCCGGCCTTCGTGTACCTCGTGCCTGTCGTGATGCTGTTCGGCATCGGCAATGTGCCGGGCGTGATCGTGACGATCATCTTCGCGCTGGCGCCGTTGGTGCGGCTGACCAACCTGGGCCTGCGCCAGGTGCGGCCCGACCTGATCGAGGCTGCGCGCGCCTACGGCGCCTCACCCTGGCAGATGCTGGTGAAGGTGCAGCTGCCGCTGGCCATGCCGTCGATCATGGCGGGCATCAACCAGGCGCTGATGCTGTCGCTGTCGATGGTGGTGATCGCCTCGATGATCGCGGTGGGCGGCTTGGGCCAGATGGTGTTGCGCGGTATCGGCCGGCTCGACATGGGCCTGGCGACCGTGGGTGGCCTGGGCATCGTGCTGCTGGCGATTTCGCTCGACCGGCTGACGCAGGCGATGGGCAAGTCGCGCCGCAGCGCGGGGCGGCGCTGGTGGCACACGGGTCCTGCGGGTCTTGCGCTGCGCGTGCTGCAGCGGCTCGTGGGCACGCCATCGCGCGATGCGGGCGCCCCCGTTCCCGCGCTTTCCACGCTTTCCACGCTTTCCACGCAATGACAGGCCACGGAGGAAATCAACGCATGAAGAAAACCCTTCTTCTCATCGCCCGCGGCCTGCTCGCGCTCGGCTTCATCGCCATGGGCGCAGCCGCACAGGCCGCCAACGACCTGCCCGGCAAGGGCATTACCGTTCAGCCGCTCAAGAGCTCGCTTGCCGAAGAGGCTTTCCAGACGCTGCTCGTGATGCGCGCGCTCGAAAAGCTCGGCTACACGGTGGAACCTATGAAGGACCTCGAGCCCGCCACCGAGCACCTGGCCATTGCCAACGGAGACGCCACTTTCATGGCCAACCACTGGAGCCTGCTGCATGCGGACTTCTACAAGAACAGCGGCGGCGACGCGAAGCTCTCGCGCACCGGCGTGTACTCCGACGGTGCAGTGCAGGGCTACCTCGTCGACCGCAAGACGGCCGAGCAATACAACATCACCAACATCGCGCAGCTGAAGGATCCGGCGATCGCCGGGCTTTTCGATGCGGATGGCGACGGCAAAGCCGACCTCACGGGCTGCAACCCCGGCTGGGGGTGCGAACTGGCCATCGAGAACCACCTTACTGCCTACCAGCTGCGCGACACCGTCACCCACAAGCAGGGCAGCTACGCCGCACTGATGGCCGACACCATCGCCCGCTTCAAGCAGGACAAGCCGGTGCTGTACTACACCTGGACGCCCTACTGGGTTAGCGCCGTGCTTCGGCCGGGTGCGGACGTGGTATGGCTGCAGGTGCCCTTCTCTTCCTCCCAGGGCGGCGGTGCGGACACGCAGCTTCCCAACGGCAAGAACTACGGGTTCCAGGCCAACCAGGAACAGATCGTCGCCAACAGGGCTTTCGTCGAGAAAAATCCGGCCGCCGGCAGGCTGTTCGAAGTGATGAAACTCCCGATCGGGGACATCAACGCCCAGAACCTGCGCATGAGCCAGGGTGCCAATACGCAGCAAGACCTGGAGCGCCATACCGACGGCTGGATCCGGGCGCACCGGCCGCTGTTCGACGGCTGGATCGAGGAAGCCCGGGCCGCCGCCAGGTAGAACGCGGCGGCTGAGATAATCGGGGGGCGTTTCCACACTCCAAAGAACACCCCCACCATGACGACCACGATCCAGCAGGCCGACCTGATCGAATCGATCAGCGCCGCGCTGCAGTACATCAGCTACTACCACCCCGCCGACTACATCGCCCACCTGGCCAAGGCCTACGAGCGCGAGCAGAGCCCCGCCGCCAAGGACGCCATTGCGCAGATCCTGACCAACAGCAAGATGAGCGCGACCGGGCACCGCCCGATCTGCCAGGACACCGGCATCGTCAACGTGTTCCTCAAGGTGGGCATGGACGTTCGCTGGGGCGGCTTCACCGGCAGCCTGGAAGACGCCGTCAACGAAGGCGTGCGCCGCGGCTACAACCACCCCGACAACACGCTGCGCGCCTCAGTCGTGGCCGATCCGCAGTTCGACCGCAAGAACACCAAGGACAACACGCCCGCGGTGATCTTCACCGAGATCGTTCCGGGCAACACCGTCGAAGTGACGGTGGCGGCCAAGGGCGGCGGCAGCGAGAACAAGAGCAAGCTGGTCATGCTGAACCCCGGCGACAGCGTGGTCGACTGGGTGCTGAAGACGGTGCCCACGATGGGCGCCGGCTGGTGCCCGCCCGGCATGCTGGGCATCGGCATCGGCGGCACGGCCGAGAAAGCCGCGCTGATGGCCAAGGAAAGCCTGATGGACGACCTGGACATGCACGAACTGCAGGCCAAGAAGGCCTCGGGTGCCGAGCTCAGCAAGGTCGAGGCGCTGCGCATCGAGCTGTACGAGAAGGTCAATGCGCTGGGCATCGGCGCGCAGGGCCTGGGCGGCCTGGCCACCGTGCTCGACATCAAGATCAAGATGTACCCGACGCACGCAGCCAGCAAGCCCGTGGCGATGATCCCGAACTGCGCGGCCACGCGGCATGCGCACTTCGTGATGGACGGCAGCGGCGCGGTGTATCTCGACCCGCCGTCGCTCGACCTGTGGCCCGATGTGAACTGGGCACCCGACGAAAAGAAGAGCAAGCGCGTCGACCTCGACAAGCTCACGCCCGCCGAAGTGGCAAGCTGGAAGCCGGGCGACACGCTCCTCTTGAACGGCAAGATGCTCACCGGCCGCGACGCTGCGCACAAGCGCATCCAGGACATGCTGGCCAAGGGCGAGAAGCTGCCGGTGGACTTCACCAACCGCGTCATCTACTACGTAGGCCCGGTCGATCCGGTGAAGGGCGAAGCCGTGGGCCCCGCGGGCCCGACCACCGCCACGCGCATGGACGGCTTCACCGAGATGATGCTGGCCAAGACCGGCCTGATCGCGATGATCGGCAAGGCCGAGCGCGGCCCGGTTGCCATCGAAGCCATCAAGAAGCACAAGAGCGCCTACCTCATGGCCGTGGGCGGCGCCGCCTACCTGGTGAGCAAGGCCATCAAGACCGCCAAGGTGGTGGGCTTCGAAGACCTGGGCATGGAAGCGATCTATGAATTCGACGTGGTCGACATGCCCGTGACGGTGGCGGTCGACGCGGGCGGGACCAGTGCGCACATCACCGGCCCGGCCGAGTGGCAGAAGCGCATTGCCAGCGGCGAATTCAAGACCATCATGATGGAAGAAGCTTGAGCGACGCCCGGCCGCCCGAAGGCGCTCGCACCGCAGTGCGCAGCACGGAGGTTTTCTGATGCCTTCCATCGGAGTGTTCGACAGCGGTGTCGGCGGGCTCAGCGTGCTCGCCGCGCTGCGCGCCGAACTGCCGCACGAACGCTTCGTGTACTTCGCCGACACGGCCTACGCGCCCTACGGCGAGCGCGGCGACGCCTATGTGATCGAGCGCTCGCGCAAGGTGACCGAACAGCTGGTCGCCGAGCACGGCATCAAGGCCCTTGTGGTGGCGTGCAACACAGCCACCACGGCCGCGATCCACCTGCTGCGGGCCGAGCACCCGGCGCTGCCCATCGTGGGCCTGGAGCCGGCGCTCAAGCCCGCCGTGGCAACGAGCCGCACCGGGCACATCTCGGTGATGGCCACGCGCGGCACGCTGGCCAGCGCCAAGTACGCGGCGCTGCGGGAATCTTTCGCAGGATCAGCCAATGTGCGTGCGGTACCTTGCGACGGCCTGGTGAAGGCCATCGAAGGCCTGGACACCGCGGCCATTGCCGCGCTGTGCGAACGCTACATGGCCGAGGCCGGCCCTTTCGGCGATGCGCCGGGCCAGGTCGATACCGTGGTGCTCGGTTGCACGCACTACCCGCTCGTGAAAAACGAACTGCAGCGCCACGCGCCGCCCACGCTGCGCTTCATCGATACCAGCGCACCGGTTGCGCAGCAGACCCGGCGTGTACTGGCTTCGCTCGGTCGGCTTGCGGATGGCGGCGACGGCGGACTGGTCTTGCAGGGCAGCGGCGACTTGGCCATGCTCGAAGCCGCCGCCACGCACTGGCTGCGAGAGCCTCGACAACAAAGTGCGGCAACCCCGGCCGCGAGCGCCGTCTGAAGCCGTTCGGCATGCGCCTGTTTTTGCGCCACACCGTGCTCCTGCTGTGCCTCTCGGCCGCCGGCCTGAGCCATGCCGCCTGCGAGAGCGGCCTGGCCGAGCGCATGCATGCCAAGCTGTATCCGAATCGCGCGCTCGACGAGCGACTGGCCGCATGCAAGCCTTGGCCGGCCTTTCCGGGCCGCAGCATCGTGGTGCTGCCGGTGCCGCGCGAAACCAGCAGCACGGGCGCCAAGGTGTTCGATCTGGAGTTGCTGCTCATCCAGCGCCCGGACAACGGCAATACCGAGCGCGACACCGTCATCGGCCGCGTCTTCCAGCCCGAGGCGCTCGACGAAGACAGCGCAACCGCCATTCAGGACATTCGCATCGACACCTCGCGCTATGTGCTGTCTTCCGACACGCGCGCCTTCGGGCTGCGCGTGCGCTACAGGAGCACGGCACCGGGCAGCTCGGCCGCGAGCGAAACCATTCACCTTTACGTGCACCACGGCAGCAAGCTGCGGCAGGTGCTGCAAGAAGTAGAGCTCGACCACGACAGCGGCGAATGGGACAGAACCTGCACCGGCCGCTTCGAGAAACTGCGCACCATGCTTTCGGTGGGCAAGTCGGAAAGCAACGGCTTTGCCGACCTGCAACTCTCGCGCACGCTGGTGCAGAGCCACGCGCAAATGCAGGAAGACCTGGGCTGCACAGAGAAAGCCCTGCCCGCCCGGTTCAGCAACGTGACGCTGCGCTACGACGGCGAGCGCTACCGCGTGCCCAAGTCGCTACGGCAACAGCAGATGCCCTGACCGGGGCGCTACCGGCTGCGCAGCGCGGCTGCCCGGCCGCGCGCCATGTCGATGGGCAGCAACAGCAGCAAGCCCGCCACGAACAACACCGCGGTCGAGAGAATGGCAATGCGCTGGTTGCCGCCCGCGGCCCAGGTAATGGCGCCGAACATGAGCGGACCGATGATGCTCGCCAGCCGCGTGGCAAAAGTCCAGAGCCCGAAGAACTCGGCAAGCTGCTGCGGCGGCGCGAGGTAGCCGGTCATTGCCCGGCCTGCCGACTGGCTCGACCCCATCGCGAGACCGGCGATGGCGGCGGCCCACCAGAAGGCGCCCTTGGTGGTTGCCATGGCCGCAATCACGCACACGGCAATCCACGCCACCAGCGTGGCCGCCAGCGAGATCTTGTGGCCCACGCGGTCCTGCACATAGCCGAAGCTAAAGGCGCCCAGCGCGGCCGCCAGGTTGAGCACGAAGATCAGCACCATGGTCTCGCTCGCAACAAAGCCGATGACCTGCTCCGCGTAGATGGCGGCAAGCGTGATGGCCACCGCCACGCCGCCCTGGTAGAAGACCGTGCAAATGAGCAGTTGCATGAAGTCGCGGTACGCGCGAGCTTGCCGGAAGGTTGCGCGCAGTTGCTGCCACGTGCCCGATGCCTTGGTTGCCGCCTGGGGCTGTGCGCGCTCGGGCAGCAATGCAAACGTGGCCGAGGCTGCCGCGCCGTAGATGGCCGCCGTGATCAGCATGGTGACCGGAACGAAGTGCGATGCCGGCAGGCCTTTGGCCTGGGCAGACAGCACATAAGCCAGGCACAGGCCGAGCGCGAGCATGCCGCCGATATAGCCGAAGCCCCAGCCCCATCCGCTGACCTTGCCCATTCCCTCGGCTGTCGCGAGTTCAGGCAGGAAGGCGCCGGTCAGCGACTCGCCATACGAATAGAAGGTGTTCGAGACGATCACCAGCGCCATGGCGATGGCTACGCCTTGGGTGCCCGAAAACCCCGGTGTGAGCGCGAGCGCTGCGGTCGCAACCACGCAGCCCAGCGTCGCCACGGCAAGCACGCACTTCTTGGCTGCGCGCCGGTCGGCCCACGCACCGATGGCGGGCATCGAGAGCATGACGATGGCGTAGGAGATGCTGAGCGCCGCTGTCCATGCAAAGGCCGCCCAGGGCGCCCCCTTGGCGATGCCGCCCACGAAGTAGGCGGCGAACACGGCCGTGATGACGACGGTGGTGTAGCCCGAGTTCGCAAAGTCGTACATCGCCCAGCCGAAAACCTCGCGCTTGCGCACGCCGGGGTTCAGGGCTGAGGACGGAAACAGCGCCATGAGGCGTTGTCGATCAGGTCGCCGGGCGTTCCGCGGAGTACGTCAGTGCAGGTGGCGCGGACGGCGGCCGCCGCCATGTCCGCCGCCGCTGCCACTGCCGCCGGTGCCGCGCGGGCGCTTGCCGATTTCGAGCGAGTTCACGAGCGCATCGAAGCGGTCGCTGAAGAGGCGGTCGATCTCGGAAACCACGCCGCCCAGCTCGGCGCCGTCGAAGTGGCGCTCCATCAGGTTGATGACGTCTTCCACGAGCAAGTCGCGCTGCACCTGCATGATCGCGGCCGGATTGGGGCCGACGAACAGCATCAGGAAATCGTCGCGGGATTCTTCCTCGGGGTCGCCCTCTTCTTCGTCGAAGTCGGTGTCGTAGAACGTGACCTCGATGGCCGCGCCGCGCTCCGAGAGTTCGTTCAGCGCCATGCACATCTCGTCGAGCGCCTGGCGAAAGTCTTCGTCGCCCGGCACCGTCCAGCACATCTGGAGCATGTGGTCCTTCTGCTCGAAACGAATGCCGGGTTCTTCCTCGTAGGTGCTGGTGGCACCGTCTGCCAGCGACTTGGCGCCCGCATACGCCCAGAGCGGCTTGAGCGCTTCCTGGATCTGGTCGAAGCTGACGTCGGACCGCAGCGGCACGTCGCCGTGCACATGAATTTCAAATGGAGCGTTGTAACGAGGCATTGTGTGCTCCCTTGTCTAGATGTGGTGCCCGGAACGGGGGTCGAACCCGTATGCCCCGATTAAGGAAGCGGCGGATTTTAAGTCCGATGTGTCTACCAATTTCACCATCCGGGCCTCGGGTTGAACATCGACGATAACCCAAACAAAACGAGCCCCGGCAACGCAGGTTGGCGGGGCTCGTTTTCAGTGGAGGTTGGATCGAACTTGATCAGAGAGAGGTGGAGGCGCGACCCGGAGTCGAACCGGGCTAGACGGATTTGCAATCCGTTGCATAACCGCTTTGCTATCGCGCCACGCTGAAAAACGAAATCGAACTCGCGAAAAAAAGGGAAGCATTGCTTCCCTTTTTCAAAAACTGGAGCGGGAAAAGAGTCTCGAACTCTCGACCTCAACCTTGGCAAGGTTGCGCTCTACCAACTGAGCTATTCCCGCGTTTCGAGCCTCGAATTATAGAACACTTTTTCGGGGCCCGGCAAGTTTTGCCAAATCAATGTTTGACAGAACCTTCGGAAGCGCGCGCTTCACGCTGCTTGGCCAGCTCGGCCACGGCAGCGGCGGAGGCCGCAACTTCTTCGTCGGACAGCGGCTCCGGCATTTTCTCGAGCGCGATTTCCAGGACCTTGTCGATCCACTTCACGGGCACGATCTCGAGGCCGTTCTTCACGTTCTCGGGAATGTCCTGCAGGTCTTTCGCGTTCTCCTCGGGAATGAGCACGGTCTTGATGCCGCCGCGCAATGCCGCCAGCAGTTTTTCCTTCAGCCCGCCGATTGCGGTGACCTCGCCTCGCAGCGTGATCTCGCCGGTCATGGCAACGTCCGCGCGCACGGGAATGCCGGTGAGCGCCGAAACAAAGGCCGTCGTCATGGCGGCACCCGCACTCGGGCCGTCCTTGGGCGTTGCGCCGTCGGGCACGTGGATGTGGATGTCGCGCTTCTCGAAGATCTCGTCCTTGATGCCCAAGCGGCGCGAGCGGCTGCGCACCACGGTGCGCGCGGCCTCGACCGATTCCTTCATCACGTCGCCGAGCGAACCCGTGCGGCTGATCACGCCCTTGCCCGGCATGGTGACGGCTTCGATGGTGAGCAGGTCGCCGCCGACTTCAGTCCACGCGAGGCCGACCACTTGGCCGACCTGGTTCTGCTTTTCAGCCAGCCCAAAGCTGTACTTGCGCACGCCGAGGAAGTCGTTGAGGTTGACACCGTCGACCGTGACCTTGGGCGTGAGCTGCTTGAGCAGGAGGCCCTTCACCACCTTGCGGCAGATCTTGGAGAGCTCGCGCTCGAGCGAACGCACGCCGGCTTCACGCGTGTAGTAGCGCACGATGTCGCGCACGGCCTCCTCGGTGACGAGCAGCTCGTCTTCCTTCACGCCGTTGTTCTTCATCTGCTTGGGCAGCAGGTACTTGATCGCGATGTTGGTCTTCTCGTCCTCGGTGTAGCCCGACAGGCGAATGACTTCCATCCGGTCGAGCAGCGCCGGCGGGATGTTCATCGAGTTCGAGGTCGCCACGAACATCACGTCGGAAAGGTCGAAGTCGACCTCGACGTAATGGTCGCCGAAAGTGTGGTTCTGCTCCGGGTCGAGCACTTCGAGCAGCGCGCTCGAAGGATCGCCGCGGAAGTCGGTACCCAGCTTGTCGATTTCGTCGAGCAGGAACAGCGGGTTGCGCGTGCCGATCTTGTTCAGCCCCTGCAGCACCTTGCCAGGCAGCGCGCCGATGTAGGTGCGGCGGTGGCCGCGGATCTCGGCTTCGTCGCGCATGCCGCCGAGCGCCATGCGGGTGTACTTGCGGCCGGTCGCCTTGGCGATCGACTGCCCGAGCGAGGTCTTGCCCACGCCCGGTGGGCCCACCAGGCACAGGATGGGCGCCTTGACCTTGTCGACGCGCTGCTGCACCGCGAGATATTCAAGGATGCGGTCCTTGACCTTCTCGAGGCCGTAGTGGTCGGCATTGAGCACCGCCTCGGCGTTGGCCAGGTCGTGCTTGATCTTGGTCTTCTTGCTCCAGGGCAAGCCCACCAGCACGTCGATGTAGTTGCGCACCACGGTGGCCTCGGCCGACATGGGCGACATGAGCTTGAGCTTCTTGAGCTCGCCTTCGGCCTTCTTCAGCGCGTCCTTGGGCATCTTGGCGAGCTTGATCTTTTTTTCGATCTCCTCGATGTCCGCGCCCTCTTCGCCTTCGCCGAGCTCCTTCTGGATCGCCTTGACTTGCTCGTTGAGGTAGAAGTCGCGCTGGTTCTTTTCCATCTGGCGTTTCACGCGCCCGCGAATCTTCTTGTCGACATTGAGGATGTCGACTTCGCGCTCGAGCTGGCCGAACAGGTTTTCGAGACGCGACTTCACGTCGTCCAGGTCGAGCACGGCCTGCTTGTTGTCCAGCTTGAGCGGCAGGTGCGCCGCAATGGTGTCGGCCAGGCGGCCCGGATCGTCGATGCTCGAGATCGAGGTGAGGATCTCTGGCGGGATCTTCTTGTTCAGCTTGACGTACTGGTCGAACTGCTGCATCACGGCACGGCGCAGCGCCTCGACCTCGGTGCCCTTCTCGCCGCCTTCGGGCGCCTCGACGGGCGTCACGTTGGCCGTGAAGTGGGTTTCACCGTCGTCGATGCGGTTCACGCGTGCACGCTGCTGGCCCTCGACCAGCACCTTCACGGTGCCGTCTGGCAGCTTGAGCATCTGCAAAATGGTGGAGACGCAGCCGACCTCGAACATGTCCTCGACCGAGGGCTCGTCCTTGGCAGCGGCTTTCTGCGCCACCAGCATGATGCGGCGCTCGGCCTCCATGGCCAGCTCGAGCGCCTTGATGCTCTTGGGGCGCCCCACGAACAGCGGGATCACCATGTGGGGGAACACGACGACGTCGCGCAGCGGCAGCAGCGGCAGGTCGATCGCGTCGGCAGGCAGGGGGGTATGACCGGACATGAATATCCTTTGATTGATCAGGCAAAGATGGATGGGTGTTGGGGCATTTCAAGCCCGCGCACCCGGTCTTTGTCGAAGGCGCCGAGAGCTTTGGTGAAAAGAGCCGGCGCCGCGTTCATTCAAGCCTCGCTCAAGCCTTCTTGGCCGCTTCTCGGTACACGAGCAGCGGCGGCTTGTTTTCATCAATTGTGGATTCTTCGACCACAACCTTGTCGACGTTGGTGGCATTCGGCAGCTCGAACATGGTGTCGATGAGCGACTGTTCGAGGATCGAGCGCAAGCCCCGTGCCCCGGTCTTGCGGGCCAGCGCCTTGCGGGCAATGGCCTTGAGCGCCGCGGGGCGGATCTCGAGGTCGACGCCTTCCATTTGCAGCAGCTTGGTGAACTGCTTGACCACCGCGTTCTTGGGCTCGGTCAGGATCTGCACCAGCGCGTCTTCACTGAGCTCGGCCAGCGACGCCACCACGGGCATACGGCCGACGAGCTCGGGAATCAGCCCGAACTTGATCAGGTCTTCGGGCTCGACTTCGCGGAACACCTCGGTGATGCTGCGCTGCGCCTTGCTCTTGACCGAAGCGCCAAAGCCGATACCCGAAGCCTCGGTGCGGTTTTCGATGACCTTCTCCAGGCCGGCAAATGCGCCGCCGCAGATGAACAGGATGTTGGTCGTGTCGATCTGCAGGAAGTCCTGGTTCGGGTGCTTGCGCCCGCCCTGGGGCGGCACACTGGCCATGGTGCCTTCGATGAGCTTCAGCAGCGCCTGCTGCACGCCCTCGCCCGACACGTCGCGCGTGATGGACGGGTTGTCCGACTTGCGCGAGATCTTGTCGATTTCGTCGATGTAGACGATGCCGCGCTGGGCGCGCTCGACTTCGTAATTGCAGCTTTGCAGCAGCTTCTGGATGATGTTCTCGACGTCTTCGCCCACATAGCCCGCTTCCGTGAGCGTGGTGGCGTCGGCCATGACAAAGGGCACGTCGAGCATGCGCGCCAGCGTTTGCGCGAGCAAGGTCTTGCCCGAACCCGTGGGGCCGATCAGCAGGATGTTGCTCTTGCTGAGCTCGACGTCCTCGCCCTTGGCCTTTTCCTTGTGGCGCAGGCGCTTGTAGTGGTTGTAGACCGCCACCGACAGCATGCGCTTGGCCGGCTCCTGGCCGATCACGTAGTTGTCGAGGTTGGTCTTGATCTCCAGCGGCGTGGGCAGGTCGCTGCGCGCCTCGCGTGCCTCTTCACCGGCCGGCAGCTCGTCGCGGATGATTTCGTTGCAAAGGTCGATGCACTCGTCGCAAATGAAGACCGAAGGGCCCGCGATCAGCTTTTTGACCTCATGCTGGCTCTTGCCGCAGAACGAGCAATAAAGCGTTTTTTCGCTGGAAGAGCCTTTTTTTTCGGCCATGGACAGGTGCCTCGTTAACGGGGTAGGACAATGATAACTAAACAAAAACGGCGTTTCCCGTGGGGAAAACGCCGTCTTTGCCTTTTTGGCGCCACCGGCGCCGTGGCGCGGGCTGATTGATCAGCTGCGCTTTGCAATGACCTGGTCGACCAGGCCGTAATCCTTGGCTTCGTCGGCGGTCAGGAAATAGTCGCGTTCGGTGTCCGACTTGACTTTTTCCAGCGGCTGGCCCGTGCGCTCGGCCAGGATGCGGTTCATCTGGTCCTTGGTGCGCAGGATGTCGCGGGCGTGGATTTCGATGTCCGTGGCCTGGCCGCGTGCGCCGCCGAGCACCTGGTGGATCATGATCTTCGAATTGGGCAGCGAGAAGCGCTTGCCCTTTTCACCGGCCGCCAGCAAAAAGGCGCCCATGCTGGCCGCAAAGCCGATGCACATGGTGGAAACGTCGGGCTTGATGAACTGCATGGTGTCGTAAATGGCCATGCCGGCGCTCACACTGCCGCCCGGGGAATTGATATAGAACGAAATGTCCTTGTCCGGATTCTCGCTCTCGAGGAACAGCAGCTGCGCCACCACGAGGTTGGCGGTCTGGTCGTTCACTTCGCCCACCAGGAAAATGATGCGCTCCTTGAGGAGACGCGAATAAATGTCATAAGACCGCTCGCCGCGACCCGACTGCTCGATGACCATCGGGATCATGCCGAGGGCCTTAATATCCTGTGCGCTCATTGATTTGCTCTCCGGAAAAGGGTTCGTTCGCTGTTCGAATTTAACTGTACGCCTGAGTGAAATGGGGCTCGTGCCCTAAAGCACAAGCCCCATTGGCGTTGCGGGCGGCGGCGCAGGCCCGGCGCTTAGCCTTGCTGCTGAGCCATCAACTCGTCGAACGACACCGACTTTTCGTTGACCTTGGCCTTGCTGAGCACGAATTCGGTCACGTTGTTCTCGATGACGACAGCCTCGACCTCGGCCAGGCGGTTGTTGTCGCTGAAGTACCAGCGCACAACGTCGGCCGGCTTTTCGTAGCTGGCGGCCAACTCGTCGATGTGGGCCTTGATCTGCTCGGGCTTGGCCTGCAGGTTGTTGGCACGCACCAGTTCGGCCACCACTAGGCCCAGGCGCACGCGGCGCTCGGCTTGCGGGCGGAACACTTCCTCGGGAATCGGCGCCTTGTCAGCGTCCTTGATGCCGCGCTGCTTGAGCTCGGCGCGGGCGCCTTCGATCATGCGGTTCACTTCGGACTGCACGCTGGCGTTGGGCAGGTCGAGCTCGGCGTTGGCCACCAGCGCGTCCATCACGGCGTTCTTGTTGCGGGCCAGCAGGCGGAACTTGACTTCGCGCTCGAGGTTCTTCTTGATGTCGGCGCGCAGGCCTTCGACCGTGGCTTCGGCAATGCCGAGCGACTTGGCGAGCTGTTCATTGACTTCAGGCAGGTGCGAGGCTTCGATCTTCTTCACGGTGACCATGAAGTCGGCTTGCTTGCCGGCCACGTCCTTGCCGTGGTAGTCGGCCGGGAACGACAGCGGGAAGGTGCGGCTGTCGCCGGCCTTCATGCCGCGCACGGCGTCTTCGAATTCCTTCAGCATCTGGCCTTCGCCGACGATGAACTGGAAGTCTTCGGCCTTGCCGCCCTGGAAGGTCTCGCCGTCGATCTTGCCTTCGAAGTCGACGGTCACGCGGTCGTTGTCTTGCGCCACGGCGTCTTGTGCGCGCTGGGCAAAGGTGCGGCGCTGCTTGCGCAGGATGTCGAGCGTCTTGTCGATGGCGTCGTCGCCCACTTCGGCCGAGAGCTTCTCGACTTCGGCACCCGACAGGTCCTTGATCTTGACTTCGGGGAACACCTCGAACACCGCGTCGAAGGCGAGCTGGCCTTCGGGCGACTCTTCCTTCTCGGTGATGCGGGGCTGACCGGCCACGCGCAGCTTGGCTTCGTTGGCAGCTTGCGAGAAGGCTTCACCGACCTTGTCGTTCATGACTTCGTAGTGCACCGAGTAGCCGTAGCGCTGGGCCACGACATTCATTGGCACCTTGCCCGGACGGAAGCCATCCATCTTGACGGTGCGCGCGAGCTTCTTGAGGCGCGAATCGACTTCGGACTGGATGGTGCCGACCGGCAGGGTCAGCGTGATCTTGCGTTCGAGCTTCTCGAGAGTTTCAACGGTCACGGTCATGGTGTCTTCCTTGTGAGGGGTGTGGCTGGTGCGCGGGGCCGGACTCGAACCGGCACGTTCTTGCGAACGTCAGGACCTAAACCTGGTGCGTCTACCAATTTCGCCACCCGCGCTTGCCAAATTTTTCAGGTGAATGCAAAGGCGGACGGCCCTGGTGCCACAGGCATTCGATATCGCCGATATCGGATGCCTGCCGCCCAAAGACCGTCCGCCTGAAATCGGTCAACCGCGTATTTTAAGCGCTAATCAGACCCTCTTTCGGCTCCCGCTTGACGCGGAATGCAGCCGCGTACATTGCCGGCAGCGCCAGCAGGGTCAATACGGTGGCCACGATCAGCCCGCCCATGATGGCAACCGCCATCGGCCCCCAGAACACGCTTCGCGAGAGCGGAATCATCGCCAGCACCGCCGCCGCGGCAGTCAGCACGATGGGTCGCAAGCGCCGCACGGCCGACTCGACAATGGCGTCCCAGGCAGGCACGCCCGCCGCGCGGTCGCTCTCGATCTGGTCGATCAGGATCACCGCATTGCGCTGGATCATGCCCATCAGCGCAATCACGCCCAGCAGCGCAACGAAGCCGAACGGCCGGTTCAGCAGCAGCAGCGCCCCGGCAACGCCGGCAATGCCCATGGGGCCGGTAATGAACACCAGCAGTGAGCGGCTGAAGCTGTGCAGTTGCAGCATCAGCAGCGTGAACACCAGGAACAGCATGATCGGCACGCCCGCCACGATGGAAGCCGAGCCCTTGCTGCTTTCCTCGACGGCACCTGCCACCTCGATGCGGTAGGCACCCTCGCCCGCCGCATGCCAGCCGGCTTCGAGTTCGCGCAGCTTGGGCAGCAGTTGCTCGGTGACCGTGGCGCCTTGCAGCCCTTCGACCACGTCGCCCTGCACCGTGATGGCGTAGTCGCGGTTCTCGCGCCACATCACGCCGGGTTCCCAGGTGAAGACAGGCCGGGCGATCTGCGTGAGCGGAATCGAACGCCCGGAGGTCGTGGGCAGATAGGCGTTGCCGATGTCCGAAATGGCCTCGCGCTCGTCCGCCGACTGGCGCAGCACGATGTCGATCAGCAGGTCGTTCTCGCGGTACTGGCCCACCGTGGTGCCCGAGAACATCGTCTTGGACGCCTGGGCGATTGCCTGGCTGGTGACGCCGAGCGCGCGTGCCTTGGCCTGGTCGACCTCGAGCCGGATCACCTTGACCGACTCGTTCCAGTTGTCGTTCACGCCGCGCATGTTGGCGTTCTCGCGCAGCACGGCCTTCACCTCGTCGGCGTGCGCGCGCAGTTGCGCCGGGTCGGTGCCGATCACGCGGAACTGCACCGGGTACGGCACCGGCGGCCCGTTGGGCAGCAGCTTCACGCGGCCGCGCACTTCCGGGAACTCCTCCGCCAGCAGCGCGGGCAGCTTGATGCGCAGGCTTTCGCGCACCTTCAGGTCCTTGGCCAGCACGATGAGCTGCGACACGTTGGTCTGCGGAAACACCTGGTCCAGCGGCAGGTAGAAGCGCGGCACGCCGGAACCGATCCAGGTGCTGACCGTCTTCACGCCCTCTTCCTTCATGATGCGCTGCTCGACCCGCTTGGCAACCTCTTCGTTCGCGGGGAACGAGGTGCCCTCCGGGAACCAGATGTCCACCATGATTTCGGGGCGGCTCGAATCCGGGAAGAACTGCTGCTGCACCTTGCCCATGCCCACGATGCCCAGCGCAAAGATGAGCACCGTGGCGCCGATGGTCAGCCAGCGGTGCTGTACGCACCAGTTCACCGCGTGGCGGAAGCTGTTGTAGAACCGGGTGTCGAACAGCTCGTGCGGCGGTGCGTCGGGGTCGTGCGGCTTGACCTTGAGCAGCAGCGTGCCGAGGTAAGGCACGAAGTACACCGAAACAATCCACGACAGCACCAGCGCGATGACCGTCACCGCGAAGATCGCGAAGGTGTATTCACCCGTCACCGACTTGGCAATGCCGATCGGCAGGAAGCCTGCCGCGGTGATGAGCGTGCCGGTGAGCATGGGCTTGGCGGTGACGTCGTAGGCAAAGGTGGCGGCACGCACCTTGTCGTAGCCCTCTTCCATCTTTCGCACCATCATCTCGACCGCAATGATCGCGTCGTCCACCAGGAGGCCGAGCGCAATGATCAGCGACCCCAGCGATATCTTGTGCAGCCCGATGCCGAAGTAGTTCATGGCCAGGAACGTGACGGCCAGCACCAGCGGAATGGTGATGGCCACCACCAGCCCCGGACGGATGTCGATGTACCAGCCGAGGCGCCCGCCCTTGTGCAGGCCGAGCGAAATGATGCTCACGGCCAGCACGATGGCCACGGCCTCGATCAGCACGCCGACGAATTCATTGACCGAGCTGGCCACCGACACCGGCTGGTCCTGCACCTGCGCCAGCTTCACGCCGGCCGGCAGGCGCTGGTCGATCTGCTTGGTGGTGGCGCGCAATGCCTCGCCCAGTGCAATGATGTCGCCGCCCTTGGTCATCGAGACGCCCAGCGCAATGACTTCCTTGCCCTGGTGATGCACCTTCACGGCCGGCGGATCGACATAGCCGCGGCGGATTTCGGCGATGTCGCCGAGCTTCAGCTGGTTGCCCGAACTGCCGCGGATCGGCATTTCGCGCAGTTGCTCCACGCTGGTGAACTGCCCCGCCACGCGCACCTGCACCACGTCGAGCGGCGACTGGATCGTGCCCGCGCTTTCCACCGCGTTTTGCGAACCGAGCTGCGCGAGCACGGCGTTGAAGTCGAGCCCCAGCTGCGCAACGCGCTTCTGCGAAATCTCGACGTACACCTTTTCGTCCTGAACGCCGAACTGGTCGACCTTGGCAACGTCTTTCACGCGCAGCAATTGCTGGCGAACTTCGTCGGCCAGGGTTTTGAGTTCGGCGTAGCTGAAGCCTTCGCTCTCCAGCGCGTAGATCACGCCATACACATCGCCGAAGTCGTCATTGAAGAACGGGCCCTGCACGCCCGGCGGCAGCGTGTTGCGCATGTCGCCGATCTTCTTGCGCACCGTGTACCAGACGTTGGCCACGTCGGCGGCCTTGGACGAATCCTTGATCTGGAAAATGATCTGCGACTCGCCCGGCTTCGAATAGCTGCGGATCTTGTCGGCGTAGGGTGCTTCCTGCAGCGTGCGCTCGAGCTTGTCGGTCACCTGCTCGGCCACCTGCTGCGCGGTGGCGCCGGGCCAGTAGGTACGCACCACCATGGCACGGAAGGTAAACGGCGGGTCTTCGTCCTGCCCGAGCTGAAAGTAGGCAAAGGCCCCCAGCACCATCAGCACCACCATGAGGTAGCGCGTCAGCGGCCCGTGGTCGAGCGCCCATTTGGAGAGATTGAAGCCTGCGGGCTTGTCGGTGGTTGCTGCGCCTTCCGTCATTTGGAAGCACCTGCAGCGATCTCCTTCTTCGTCGCCGCAACGGGTTCGACGGGCTTTGCCGACCCGCTGGTGTTGGCGTTGGCGGCTGCTGCGGCAGCCTCCTTCGACTGGTAGATGGTGACCTTCTGCCCCGGCGAAAGCACATGCACGCCCGCGGCGACGACCATCATGCCGGGGGTGAGTCCGCCGCCGATCACGGCTTCGTTTCCGTCGGCCGTGGCAACCTGCACCGGCTGTGAGCGCACCGTCATCGTTGCCTTGTCCAGCACCCAGACCGCGGTGCCCTTGCCCTCTTGACGCAGCGCGCTGGTCGGCAGCTTCATGACCGCGCCGCCGGCGCGCGCCAGCGCCTGCGGACGCGCATACACCGTGGCGCCGAGCGCCGGCGAGGTTGCCGCATCGATCGACACCTTGACCGAATAAGTGCGAGTGACCGCGTCGGCGCTGGCCGCCACTTCGCGCACCTGGCCCTGCAACTCGTCGCCGCCCGACCAGCCGCGCACCATGACCGGCGAGCCGGGCTTGATCAGCGCAGCCCGGTCTTCGGGTACTGCAAACACCACGTCGCGCGCGCCGTCCTGCGCGATGCGAACGACGGGCGTGCCAGCCTGCACCACCTGTCCCGGCTCGGCTTCGATGGCGGTGATGACGCCGGCCACGTCGGCCACCAAGGTGGTGTAGCTCGCCTGATTACCTTGAGACGAAAGCTGGGCCTGCGCCTGTTCGAGTTGCGCCTGCGCGGCTTTCCAGGTCGATTCGCGGCGCTCGAGTTCGGCGCCGCTGATGAAGTTCTGCGCCCGCAATTCGGTATAGCGCTTGAGATCGGCCGCCGCGAGATCGCGGTTCGTCTGCGCCGCGGCCAGTTGGGCGCGGGCCGCTTCGGCTGCGAGCCGGTAGTCCTGCGGATCGAGTTGCGCCAGCACCTGCCCGGCCTGCACATGCTGGCCCAGTTCAGCCTGGCGCTTGATGATCTTGCCCGCCACGCGGAACCCCAGGCGCGATTCGACGCGCGCGCGGACCTCGGCCGAGAATTCGGGCTGGGTGTCGAAGTCGCTGGTGCCGACGGTCACCAGCTTGACCGCGCGCACAGGTTCCTCGGCCGGCTTCGACTGTGAACAGCCGGCCAGGAACAAGGCGGGAAGCAGTAGCCAGGCGGCACCGCGGGCAAGAGGAGAGAAGCCGGAAGAGGCGGTCATGAGACACCCTAGAAAGGTCGAACCGGGCCAATTACTGACCCACCGGTTAGTAATCTAGGGTAAACCTTAAACACTGTCAATCGCGGCGTGACAGTCGGGGCAGCTTCGCCCTAGGTTCGCTGTCCCATTTCCACCAGCCGGTTACCCGGAATCTCGAAATAGTCAGACGCTCGCCCTGCGTTGCGCTGCAGCCAGCCAAAGAGCGCGCGCCGCACGGGGTTCATGCCCGGGAGGTTTTCTTCTCCGACCGAAGCGCGCGACACGAAATACGAGGTCTTCATCGAGTCGACGGCCAATGCCTTCTGGTAGGCCAGGATGCGGATGAATTCGGGCACGTCGGGCCGCTCCATGAAGCCGTGGCGCGCGGTAACCACCCAAATGCCCTTCATCAAGGACTCGGCCTCGATACGCATGCGCGCCTCCACCCGGGGCGTGTCGCAGGCCAGTACCCGCAGCACGATCACCTGCTCGTGCAGCACCTGGTTGTGCTTGAGGTTATGAAGCAAGGCGTGCGGCACCGACGCCGCATCGGCATTCAGAAATACAGCCGTGCCGCTCACGCGGTGCGGCATGTGCAGCGCCAGCGATTCGAAGAACGGCTTGAGCGGCAGGCTTTCGGCCGCGGCGGCTTCCAGCCCCAGCCGGCGCCCCTTGGCCCAGGTGGTGAAAAGCACCATCACCCCTGCCGCAACAGCCAGCGTGAGCCAGCCACCCTCGGCCACCTTGAGGCTGTTGGCCACCACGAAGGTCAGGTCGACCACCGCGAAAGCCACAACGCCCAGCACGACCGCCACCCGGTTCCAGCGCCAAAGGCCCCAGGCCACGATGCCGGCCAGCAGCGTGGTGGTCACCATAGTGATCGACACCGCAATGCCGTAGGCCGCCGAGAGCGCGCCCGAACTGCGAAAGCCAAGCACCAACAACAGCACTCCCACCATCAGTAGCCAGTTGACCGTGGGCACGTAGATCTGGCCGATGGCAGAGCCCGAGGTCTGCACCACCCGCATGCGCGGCAGGTAGCCCATGCGCATGGCGTGCGCCGTGAGGGAAAAGGCGCCCGAGATGACGGCCTGGGAGGCAATCACTGTAGCCATGGCAGCAAGCACCACCATCGGCACCACGCCCCATGAAGGAAAGAGCCGGAAGAACGGGTTGTCGACGGCCGCGGGGTTTGCCAGCACCAGCGCGCCCTGCCCGAAATAGTTCAGCACCAGGCCCGGCAGCGCGATGAAAAGCCACGCGAGACGGATCGGCCTGGCCCCGAAGTGCCCCATGTCCGCATACAGCGCCTCGCCGCCTGTGAAGGCAAGAAACACGGCGCCCAGAACCGCCAGCGACTGGACGCGATGCTCGACCAGGAAGCCCACCGCCCGCCCCGGGTGAAGGGCCGCCAGCACCTGCGGGTTCTGCAGCACCTGCCAGCCCCCCGCGAGCGCGAGCACCACAAACCACAGCAGCATGACGGGCCCGAAAACCTTGCCCACCACGCCGGTCCCCTTGCGCTGCACCGCGAAGAGCCCGACCAGGATGACGATGGTGATCGGAATCACGACCCTTTGCAGAACCGGCGCCTGCACCTCCAGCCCCTCGACCGCCGACAGCACCGAGATGGCCGGTGTGATCAGGGTGTCGCCATAGAACATGGCCGCTCCCACCAGGCCGAGCACCCCGATCGCGTTCCACACCCATGGCCGGGCGCGGGGACCCGCCGTCGCGCTGCGCGCAAGCGCCTGCAGCGCGAGGATGCCGCCCTCGCCGTCGTGGTCGGCGCGCAGCACGAACACCACATACTTGAGCGTCACCACGAACATCAGCCCCCAGAAGATCAGCGAGAGCAGGCCCAGCACCGCATCAGGCGTGAACGCCACCCCATGCTCGGGGTTCAGCGTTTCCTTGAAGGCATACAGCGGCGACGTGCCGATGTCGCCGAACACCACGCCCAGGGCAGCAATCATCAGGCTCGGCCCCGCCGGATGAGGCGCCTCGCCGGGCGCTGGTGTCGGGGCAGAGGGAGCCGGTGCCGATGGATTCATGAAAGCAGGAACTTGATGATGGCGACACCACGAGCATAGTCCGCGGTCCCGGTCGTCGCGGACAATCGCCGCGTGTCCGCACCATCCCATACTGCCGCCCCGCCGGCGCACTACGAAAACTTTCCCGTGGCCTCCTGGTTGTGCCCGCCGCACCTGCGTGCGCCGATTGCCGCCATTTACCACTTCGCCCGAACCGCCGACGACATTGCCGACGAAGGCGACGCCTCGCCCGGCGAGCGGCTGGCCGACCTGCACGCCTACCGCGAAGAACTCCGCGCCGCCGCCCTGGGCAGCGTGCCGCCGTCCTCGCGCTGGCCCGAGGTGTTCGGACCGCTCGCCTACAGCATTGCGCAGTTCGCATTGCCCGAAGACTTGCTGGCCGACCTGCTGAGCGCCTTCATCCAGGACATCGAGAAAACCCGCGACGGCGGAACCTACGCCGACCGCGCCGAACTGCTCGACTACTGCCGCCGCTCCGCCAATCCCGTCGGCCGCCTGCTGCTGCATCTGTATGGCGTGAACGATGCACAGGCGCTGGCGCAGAGCGATGCCATCTGCAGCGCGCTGCAACTCATCAATTTCTGGCAGGACCCGAGCGTGGACCTGCCTCGCCGCCGCTTTTACTTTCCACTCACCGATTGCGCCCGGCGCAGCCTCACCCGCGAGAGCTTCAAGGTCTTTGCACCCCTGGCCGACGCACCGCCTCCGCAGGAAGCCATCAACCTCATCTCCGTGGAAAGCGCATGGGCGCGCGAACTGATGACCCAGGGCGCGCCGCTGATCCACCGGCTGCCGGGCCGCGCCGGCTGGGAGCTGCGCTTCGTCGTGCAAGGCGGCCTGCGCATTCTCGACAAGATCGAAGACCTGGGCTTCGACACCTTTTCGCAGCGCCCCAAGATCGGCAAGACCGATGCCCCGCTGCTGGTCTGGCGGGCCCTGCGGATGCGGAGACAATTGCCGCCCATGAAAGCGCTCCCCCGATGACTCCCGAGCAATACGTACAAGACAAAGCCGCCGCTTCGGGCAGCAGTTTCTATTACGCCTTCCTGTTCCTGCCCAAGCAAAGGCGCGCGGCCATCACGGCGTTCTATGCCTTCTGCCGCGAGATCGACGACGTGGTCGACGAGGTCAGCGACCCCGGCGTGGCCGCGACCAAGCTCGCCTGGTGGCGCACCGAGGTGGCGCAGTCTTTCTCGGGCCCGCCGCGGCACCCGGTGATGCAGGCGCTGGTGCCGCATGCCGCCGCCTACGGCATCGAGCCGCGGCAGCTCAACGAAGTGATCGACGGCTGCCAGATGGACCTCGACCAAACCCGTTATCTCGACTTTCCGGGCCTGGCGCGCTACTGCCACCTGGTGGCCGGCGTGGTCGGCGAGGTGGCCGCGCGCATCTTCGGCCAGACCGATCCGCAGACCACCGCTTATGCGCACAAGCTCGGCCTGGCGCTGCAGCTCACCAACATCATTCGCGACGTGGGAGAAGACGCTTTGCGCGGGCGCATTTACCTGCCCGTGAATGAGTTGCAAAAGTTCGATGTGAAGGCGCACGAAATCCTCAACCGCGTGCATTCGGAGCGCTTCGTCGCGCTGATGAAGTTCCAGGCCGAGCGCGCGCATGCGGCGTACGACGAAGCTCTCGCCCTCCTCCCCGCCGCGGACCGCCGCGCCCAGAAGCCCGGCCTCATGATGGCCAGCATCTACCGTACGCTGCTGCGCGAAATAGAGCGCGACAACTTCCAGGTGCTGAACCAGCGCGTGAGCCTGACGCCGGTGCGCAAGTTCTGGCTGGCGTGGAAGGTTCAGGCGCTGGGGAGGATATGACTCGCCCCCAGGCTCCGCGCACTTCGTGTCGCTTCTCCCTCCCCCTACCGGGGGCAACACCTGCGGCCGGGCAGAGCCCGTTCCGCGGTGTTCCTGGCAATACGGCCGCGCAGACGCCCGTCAAGCTCGTCGCGTGGCAGCAAGGCGCTGACGAGTGAAGACGGCCGTCATCGGCGCCGGCTGGGCCGGCCTCGCCTGCGCCGTCGAGGCCACCCGCCTCGGCCATGCCGTCACGCTCTACGAAGCCGCGCACATGGCGGGCGGCCGCGCGCGGCGGGTCGACAACATACATGGGATGGCGCTCGACAACGGGCAGCACATCCTCATCGGCGCCTACACCGCAACGCTGAAGCTGATGCGCGATGTGGGCGTCGATGCAGGCAGTGCGCTTTTGCGCATGCCGCTTTCGCTGCGCTTTGCCGACGGCGGCGGATTGAAGCTGCCGCGGCTGCCGGCGCCGCTCGACCTGCTCGCCGGCATCTTCAGCGCACGCGGCTGGACATGGCGCGACAAATCCACCTTGCTGCGCACCGCCGTGCAATGGCGCCTCGGCGGTTTCCGCTGCGGCGCCGGCACCACCGTCGCCGCGCTTTGCACCGGCCTCACGCCGCGCGTGATGCAGGAGCTGATCGAGCCACTGTGCGTTTCGGCGCTCAACACGCCGGTCGATCAATCGAGCGGAGAAGTGTTCTTGCGCGTGCTGCACGATGCGCTTTTCAGCGGCAGCGGCGGCGCCGACCTGCTGATTCCGCGTGTGGACCTGGGTGCGCTTTTTCCCGATGCTGCGTTGGCGTGGCTCACACAACACGGTGCCACGCTGCGCATTGGCACGCGCGTGCGCGCCATCTCGCGTCAAGGCGAGCAATGGCATGTCGACGACGAGTGCTTCGACCAGGTTGTGCTGGCCTGCGCGCCGTGGGATGCGGCCCGGCTCGTGCGCGCATCCGGCCTGTCGGCGGAGCGCTGGTGCGAGACCACCGAGGCCTTGCGCTTCGAAGCCATTGCCACTGTTTATGTGCGCGGCGCCACACCTCTTGCAGAGCCGATGCTCGCGTTGCGCAGCCACCCCGCCACCGCGCCGGCGCAGTTCGTGTTCGATCGCGGCCAGCTCGGTGGGCCCGAGGGCGTGCTTGCCATGGTCGTGAGCGCGAACGAAACTCCGCGCGAAGCGCTGGAGCATCAAGCGATGGCGCAGGCCGCCGCACAGTTGGGACAAACCTCGTTGCAGCTCGTGCAGACCGTGGTCGAGAAGCGCGCCACCTTTGCCTGCACGCCGGCGCTGGCGCGGCCGCCTGCGAAAATCGCGCCCGGCCTGCGGGCCTGCGGCGACTACACCGAAGGGCCCTACCCCGCCACGCTCGAAGGCGCTGTACTCAGCGGGCTCGCCGCCGCCAACGCCCTGAACACACCATGAACCACCTGCGTTATCTCGATTTCGACTACAGCGAAGACACCGAAGGCCACGGCACCTTCGATGCAATGGCGACGACGGTGCCCGCCAATACGCGCGAGGTGCTTGCAGAAGTTGCGCAGGTGCTGGCCTGGGCCAACGCCACCTTCCCCAATGCGCAAGGCGCCCTGGAAGACGGAGCCGCCTGGGACTTCGACCTGCAGCAGACGAGCGAAGCGCCGGAGCTCGACACCGTGACCTTCTCGCTCAGCGGCACCGCCGATTTCTGCGCGGCGCTGCGCGAACAGTTCAAGCTGGACTGACAAAGCCGATTTGCCGATCCCCACTCGTTCACGGAAAGAACCATGGTCACCTGCTATCTCCGCTACATCGTCGATCCCTACAAGCTCAAGGAATTCGAACACTACGGCAAGCTGTGGATTCCGCTGGTCGAGAAGTTCGGCGGTCAGCACCATGGCTACTTCCTGCCTTCGGAAGGCACCAACAATGTGGCGCTGGCGATGTTCAGCTTTGCGAGCCTGGCCGCCTACGAGCAATACCGCGCAGACTCGATGCAAGACCCCGAATGCCAGGCCGCCTTCAGGTACGCCGAAGAAACCCGCTGCATCGTGAGCTACGAGCGCAGCTTCTTCCGGCCTGTGTTTTCGTAATCCGGCAATCAGGCACCAAGCGCCACGCACAGCGCATGCAGGTTCGGCACGATCAGCTGCGGCCGCGCGCCGTGAACCCAGGGACGCTCGTCGCGCACCAGCCAGGCCGCCTGCATGCCGGCGTTGAGCGCGCCCACCACGTCCAGCTCTGCGTCGTCGCCCACATGCAGCACGTCTTTCGGCAGCAGGCCGACCGAAGCGGCCGCGGCACGGAAGATCGGTGCATGCGGCTTGCCGCTGCCAAATGCGCGTGCATTGAAGGCAGTTCGAAACCAGCGGCCTACGCCGGTCAGGTGAATGTCGGCGTTGCCGTTCGACACCGCCACCAGCGGATAGCGCTCGCTGAGCCACTTGAGGGCGGGCAGCGCGTCTTCATACAGCGTCACGCGCTGTCGTTCGGCAAAGAAAGCGTCGAAGGCGGGGTCGGCCAGCGCCGGGTCTTCGCCCGAGCGCTTCAGCGCCGTGCGAATCGATTCGCGCCGCAGCGCGCTCAGGTCGTGCGCCAGGTCTGAACGCTCCTTCGCGGTGGCTTCGCGCAGCTCGCGCAAGATGCCCGGGGTCAGCAGCAGCGAGGCGGTCTTGGGTGCCTCGCGCAGCAGCCACTCCTGCAGCACCGTCTCGGCGCGCTCGATGGTCGGCCAGATCGGCCACAGGGTGTCGTCCAGGTCGAGCGAGATCGCGGCGATGCGCTTGATGTCGAGGGGCGCGGCGTTCGCGAGCGCCGTGGAAGCGGAGGTCATGCCCGAGAATATCGCATGCCTCAAGACAACACGAACGACAGTTCCATCGCCGGGCGCACCGCCGTGCTCTGGTGCAACCTGGGCTCGCCCGACGCGCCCACAGCGGCCGCAGTTCGGCCCTACCTTGCGGAGTTTCTCGGCGATCCGCGCGTGGTCGAGATTCCAAGGCTGGTGTGGGCGTTGATCCTGCACGGCATCATCCTTCGCGTGCGGCCCGCCAAGTCGGCCGCCAAGTACGCGAGCATCTGGATGCCCGAGGGCTCGCCGCTGAAGGTATGGACGCAACGGCAGGCCACGCTGCTTGCCGGTTGGCTGGGTGAGCGCGGCCACCGCGTGACGGTGCGCGACGCCATGCGATACGCCAGTCCGTCGATCGCCTCGCGCCTCGATGCGCTGCAGGCCGAAGGCGCCACGCGTGTATTGGTGCTGCAGGCCTATCCGCAGTACTCGGCCACCACCACCGCCAGCGTGATCGATGCGGTCAACGACTGGAGCCGCCGCCAGCGGCGCATTCCGGAGTTCCGCTTCGTCAACCAGTACCACGACGACCCGGCCTACATCGAGGCGCTTGCGCTGGGTATCGAGCAGCACTGGAAGAAAGAGGGCCGCGGCGAAGTCTTGCTGATGAGCTTCCATGGCATTCCGGCGCGCAACATCGCACTCGGCGACCCCTACCAGGCGCAGTGCCTCGAAACCGCGCGCCTGCTCGCGGCGCGGCTCAGCCTTTCGGAGGCGCAGCATCGCGTGACCTTTCAGTCGCGCTTCGGGCGTGCCAAATGGCTCGAGCCCTACACCGAGCCCACGTTGCGCGAACTCGGCGCGAGCGGCGTGAAGCGGGTCGACGTGGTGTGTCCGGGATTTCCGGCCGACTGCCTTGAAACGCTGGAAGAAATTGCCATGGAGGGCCGCGAGGCCTTCATGCATGCCGGCGGAGAGGCCTTCAGCTACATCCCGTGCCTCAACGACAGCCCGGCATGGATCACCGCGCTGGCGGAAATTGCCGAACGCAATCTCGCAGGCTGGCCGACCCAAGGGCCGGCCCGCGCCTAGAACTTGCCCAGATAGTCCATCTTGCCGATGGGCATGCCCTTGTGGCGCAGCACGCCGTAGGCCGTGGTCACGTGGAAGAAGAAGTTGGGCAGCGCGAACTGGAGCAGGTAGCGCTGCGCAGTGAAATGCGCTTCTCCTTCTCGGGACTTGATGGTTACCTGGCGTTCTTCCTGCCCGTCGATCATCGTGCGGTCCACGGTGGCAAGAAACGCTTGCGTCTTCTCGATGCGAGCCAGCAGGTCGTCGTAGGTCTTTTCCTCGTCCGGAAAGCTCGGCGCGGTGATACCGGCGATGCGGGCCACGCCGAGCTTAGAGGCATCGCTCGCGCGCTGGATCTGGCCGGCCAGCGTGAGCATGTCCGGCGCCAGCTTGGCGTCCACCAGCGTCGCGGGATCGATGTCGTTGGCCTTGGCATGCGCCAGGCTCTTTTCGAGCAGATGGGTGAGCTGGCCGAGCCCGCGGGAGAAGACCGGCACGGAGAGGTCGTACATCGAAAGCGCCATGGCGTTAGTCCTTGTGGTTGGAATCGGCGGCGATTGTCTCGCCGACTCGCCCCTAGCGACCGGCGGCCCGAATAAACCCTTCGATGAGCTCCAGTTGTTCCGGCACGTTGAGCGCGGGCGCGTGGCCGCACCCCTGAATTTCGACCACTTGCAGCCGGCCCGAAACGCCCGGCCCTCTTTGCTGCATCTGCTGCGTGACCTCGGGCAGCACCAGGTCCGACTCGGCGCCGCGAAGGCACAGCACCGGTATGTCGATGACGTCGTAGTGCGGCCAGATCAGGTAGTCGTTGTCGTGTGCGCTGAACTGCCGGACCATGGCCGGGTCGTAGTGCGGCGTTACCCGGCCGTCCGGCAGGCGGCGGGTGGAGCTCTCGGTGAGGCGACGCCACTGCGCATCGCTGAGCCAGCCGTAGGGCTTGTAGACAGTGCGAAAGAAGAGCTCGAGCTCGGCCACCGTGTCGAATGCGGGCGGCTCGCCGGCATAGGCCCGGATGCGGTCGATGGCCGCCTGTGCAAGCTGCGGCGCGTTGTCGTTGAGCACCAGGCTCGCAATGCGCCCTCTCATCCGCGGCTCGAACAGGCCTGAAGCGCACACCGTGCCAATGGCGCCGCCCATGGAAGTGCCGACCCAGTGCACGCGGCCCAGGCGCAGCTCGTCGCACAGCGCGCCTGCAAGGCGCGCGTAGAACGAGAGCTGGTATTCCTCGTCCGGCAGCGGGCTCCATTGGCTCAGGCCCCGGCCGATGGTGTCGGGGCAGATCACGCGGAAGCCGCGCGCGGCAAAGTGCTGTGCCAGCTCGTCCATGTCGCGGCAGGTGCGCGCCAGCCCGTGCCAGGCAATGATCACCGGCGCATCGGGCGCGCCCCAATCGAGCCAATGGACTTCGCGGCCCGCGAGTTGGGCGTAGCGGGAGACGACCGGAACCGAAAGATCGTTGCTCATCGCGCAGCCCTCGCCCTGAGCTTGCCGACGATGCCGGTCGGAAAGTAATACACCGACAGCACGAACAGCACGCCCAGCCACAGCAGCCAGCGGTCAGGCGAGAGTAGCGCCGCAAGCCAGGGCAGCCCGCTCGCGGCCTCGCTGCCGACACGCAGCAGGTCCTGCAGGTAGCTTTGCGCCAGCACGAACAGCACCGCGCCAATGGCCGCGCCGTACATGGTGCCCATGCCGCCGATCACCACGATCAACAGCACGTCGATCATGATCTCGAAGCTCAGCGACGTGTCTGGCCCGTTGTAGCGCAACCAGATCGCGAGCATGGCGCCGGCCAGCGTGGCGAAGAGCGCCGACAGAACGGCCGCCGTGGTGCGGTAAACCACCACGCGGTAGCCGATGGCCTCGGCACGAAACTCGTTCTCTCGGATGGCCTGCAGCACGCGGCCGAACGGCGAATTCACGATGCGCAGCAATGCCAGCAACAGCACCACCGCGGCCACGAACAGCATGTAGTAGCACAGCAGCCGGCCGTCGAGCGAAACGCCGAGAAACGGCTCTTCAGAGAATTCGAAGCTCGGCGAAATCAGCTCGGGCAGCTTGAAGGTCAGGCCGTCTTCGCCGCCCGTGAAGTCAGACAGCTGGGACGCCAGCGTCTGGAAGGCCGAGGCCACCGCCAGCGTGATCATCGCGAAGAAGATGGCGCGCACCCTGAGCGAGAACAGCCCGATGGCGAACGAGAGCACCAGCGAGATTGCGAGTGCGGCCCCAAGCCCGAGCAGCACTGCACCCCAGCTGGGCCCGAGCCGCGACGCCGAAATGGCGATGCCGTAGGCGCCGATGCCGAAGAACATGGTGTGCGCAAAGCTCACGATGCCGGTGTAGCCCAGCAGCAAGTCGAAGCTGGCCACCAGCACCACGAACACCAGTATCTTGGCCGCGACGCTGAGCGCCTTCACACCCGGAAAGATGAACGGCGCGAATGCCAGCGCAATGAACAGCGCCACCAGCAGCAGCGCCAGCAGGCGGCTCCGGGGCATGTCGTTGGAGAGAAGTCGTTTCAGGAACATGGCGTCTTCTTTCTCAACGGTTGGCCACGGGGTACACGCCCTGCGGCCGCCACAGCAGCACCGCCACCATCAGCAAGATGCTCGCAAACTGGGTGAGCGTGGGCAGCAGAAAGCCGATGTAGTTGGTCATGAGGCCCACCAGCAGCGCGCCGATGAGCGCCCCGCCCGTCGAACCCAGCCCGCCGATGATGATCACGATGAAGATCAGCACGTTGACCTGCGCGCCCATCTGCGGCACCAGGTTCTGCTGGAACAGTCCCCACATCACGCCGCCCAGGCCGGCCAGCGCGCTGCCCACCACGAACACGCCGACGAACAGCCGGCCGATGCGGTAGCCAAGCGACTCGACCATTTCGCGGTCTTGCACGCCGGCACGGATCAACAGGCCGATCTTGGTGCGGCCCAGCGTCCAGGCGAGCAGCCCGAACACCAGCACGCCCACCGCCACCGCAAGCAGGCGGTATTTGCTGATGGCCGCATCGCCGATCAGCAGCGATCCGCGCAGGGCTTCGGGCAACGGCAGCGGCACCTGCGCAGGGCCCCAGATCACCTTGATAAGCTCCTCGCCGATGATCATGCCGCCCATGGTGATGAGAATCTGCTTCAGGTGCTGGCCGTACACCGGCCGCACGATGAAACGCTCGAACGCCAGCCCCACGGCGCCCGCCACCGCCATGGCCACCAGCATGGCCGGGAACACGGCGACGAGGTTGCGCCACAGCTCCTGCGAACCTGTCCAGTCACCCATCAGGCCGAGCACGCTGCTGGCCACGAAGGCGCCGAGCGCAATGAACACGCCGTGGCCGAAGTTGAGGACGTCCATCAGGCCGAACACCAGCGTGAGGCCCGAGGCGATGATGAAGATGATCATGCCCATGGCCAGGCCCGCCACCGTGAGCGTGAGCCAGGTCGAGAACGAGCCGGTGAGCGGTAGCGCGGCCAGCGCGAGGATGGGAGCGAGAAGTAGCGGCTTCCAGTCGAAGTCGATCGTTTTCATTTTTGCGCTCCCTTTTCTTGCCCCCTCTCCCGCTTGCGGGAGAGGGTTGGGGTGAGGGCCAGCGGCGCCGATGTGAGGGCATGGCCTTTGCACAGGCCGTCTGCCCTCACCCTAGCCCTCTCCCAGAGGGAGAGGGAACAAGACATCAAGTACGTCATAGCGCGAGACCCAAAAGAGATTGCTGCAGTTGCGCATCCGCGGAAAACTCCGCCATGCCGCCGCTGTGCACCACGCGGCCGTTGTCCATCACCGCGACGGTGTCGCCCAGGCGCTGCGCGAAGTTGATGTTCTGCTCCACCAGCAGAATCGTCACGCCGCTGCGCTTGAGCTCGCCGAACGCATCGATCATGTTGTTGATGATGGCCGGCGCGAGCCCCTTGCTGGGCTCGTCGACGATGAGCAGTTCGCGCGGCTCGACAATGGCGCGCGACACCGCCAGCATCTGCTTCTGGCCGCCCGAGAGCTTGCCTGCGGGATGGTTCCAGAACTTCTCGACCGCCGGAAAGAGCTTGAAGATCCACTTCAGGCGCGCATCGTCCATCTGCTCGGCGTTCTTCGCACCACGCGCGGCCAGCAGCATGTTCTCCTTCACCGTAAGGTCGGAAAAAATGCCCATGTTCTCGGGCACGTAGGCAATGCCAAGCTCCGCGATCTGCGGTGTGTGCATGGCCGTGATGTCCTTGTCACCGAAGCGCACCCTGCCCTCCGACGCATGCCACAGGCCCATGATGGTTCGCAGCGTCGTCGTCTTGCCCGCGCCGTTGCGGCCCAGCAGCATGGTGAGCTGGCCTTTGGGCACTTGCAGGTCGACACCGTGCAGGATGTGATAAGCCCCGATGTGCGTCTGCACGCCTTGTAGTTCGAGCAGGTTCATGCGGCCTCCTTCGCAATGCCCAGGTAGGCCTCTTGCACCACCGGCGATGCAATCACCTCGGCCGGTTCTCCATCGGCCACCAGCGTGCCGTTGTGCAGCACGATGATGCGGTCCGCAAGCTCGCGCACCACGTCCATCTTGTGCTCGACCAGGAGGATGGTCTTGCTCTTGTCCTGCTTGAGCTTGCGGATCAGATCGAGGATGACCGGCGCCTCGGCCGCGTTCATGCCGGCCGTGGGTTCGTCGAACATGAAGACCTTGGGCTCGAGCGCCATCAGCAGCGCCACCTCCAGCTTGCGCTGGTCGCCGTGCGGCAGGCTCGCCACCGTTGCGTGCTCGCGGGACTTCAGCGCCACGTCGGCCAGGATCTGGTCCGCGCGTTCGGTCAGCGCCTTGTGGTCGCTCCAGATGCTCCACAGGTTGAGTCCGCGCCGATGCGCGCCTTCGCGCGTGGCCTGCACCGCAAGGCGCACGTTCTCCAGCACCGTGAGATTGGGAAACAGGTTGGTGAGCTGAAACGCCCTCCCCAGCCCCGCATGCGTGCGCGCAGACGGCGACAGGCCCGAGAGCAGTTGCCCGTCGAGCGACACCGTGCCCGCGCTCGCCTTGAGCTGGCCCGAAATCAGGTTGAAGTAGGTGGTCTTGCCCGCGCCGTTGGGGCCGACGATGGCCGTCAACGTGCCCGGCGCGAAGGCGCAGCTCACGTTGTTGACGGCCACGTGCCCGCCAAAGCGGATGGTCAGGTCTCGGGTCTCAAGCATCGTTGGTCATTTTTCTCAAACGGAAAAGTCGATCGGGCTCAACAGCTGCCGATCACGTAGTAGTTGGGCCCGGTCTGCTTCAGCGTGGTGGTCACGTAGATGTTCCACAGCCCCATGGCCTGCGCCGAACCATAGGCATAGGTTAGGCCCCACAGTGCATAGGCGCGCCCGGCCACGGTGTGCGCATAGTTGCTGGCGGTGTAGCAGGTGCCGCCGCCACCGCTGCCGGCCAGCGTGGTGCCCGTGGCCGCGCCCGACATCGCACCCTGCGCGTTGTTCGCATCGAGCGCAGCCACGGTCCAGCTGTAGGTGGTGGATGCCGCGAGGCCGGTGTCCGTGTAGTTGGTGCCGGCAACGGGCGCGGCGTTGACCTTGCTCCCGCCGCGGTAGACGTTGTAGCCGCTCGCACCCGAGACGCCGGCCCAGCCGATCACCATGCTGCTGCTGGTCGCGCCCGAGGTGCCCACGCCGGTGGGCGCCGGCAGCGACGAGCCGCCGCCCGAACCCGTCACGCGGTCGACCATCGCCTTGAGCGCCGCCATCTGCGGGCCCGACTTCTTCGCGTAGTTCGCGTTGTCGTAGCCCCACCAGTCCCAGCAGCTGTTGGTGGCCGCGGTGCTGGTCTGCGGATAGATCAGCACGATGTTGTTGGTGTCGGCCCAGCGGTTGTAGCCGGTCTTGCGCACGTACTGGTCGCCCACGTCGGTGTAGTTCTGCTTGCAGCCGTGCAGCACCATGTGCACGCGGCATGAAGCTGTGGTGCAGGCCTGCGGCACGTAGATCCACCCGGTCGCGGCCACGCCATGGCCGGTGATGAATTCCGACTGGTTGAACTCGGTGAACGTGCCTCCCAGCGTGCCGTTGTTGCGCGGGTTCAGCGGCCCGTAGAGATGCTGCAGGATGTCGCCCGCAAGATCGAAGCCGCAGTTGTTGATGTAGGGCGCGGCGGTGGTGCTGCAGGCGCCGCCGTAGTCGTCGGTCACCATGGCGTGGCCGGCGCCGATGTTGTTCTTGTAGACCGTGTTGGCGGCGGGCACGAAGCTCTGGTAGTAGGTCTTCAGGTCGTCCATGACCGCCGGCTTCACGGTGTTGTCCGAGGTGCCGGAGAACAGGTACACCTTCGAAGCGGTCATGTTCGACACCGGGTCGATCGCGCCGCTGGCGGCCCAGCTGTTGGTGGTGCTCACGAGCGTCGACACCGGAATGCTGGTGCTGTGCGTCATGCAGCGCCCGGTGGCGTTGAGCACCGAGCCTTCGGCGCAGTAATACGGCCCGCCTGCCACCACGCCGGCGCCGCGCTTGAAGGTGGCCGAATAGGCCACGTGCAATTGCACCGCCATGAAGCCGCCCGCCGAAAGGCCGGACACGCTCACCTCCGCCGGGTTCGCGCCCAGCGACGGCAGCGGCACCGCCGCAGTTGCCGTGCAGGCATGCGCGCCAAACGCCATTGCCGCAGCCGCGGCCAATCCCTTCCAGTTCCATCGCATCGCTGCCATCGCTGTCTCCTTCTGTTGTAGGTGTGTCGAACGCTTGCTTGATTGCTGACGAATCGGCCGTTGCTTGCGCCGCGTCCGCGCCACGAAGGCGCAGGCTGGCGCTTCGCCCGGAGGCCATCCGGGGCGAAGGGAGTGCGGCCTCAGGGCCGCGGTTGTGCGTTGGCGCTCAGTTCAGCGCTTGTTCTTGATGGGGATGTCCATCTCTTCGGGCTTGATCTCGCGCACCAGCTCGGGCACGCCCCACGCGAACGCCGGGTCGACCTTGATCTTGAAGTGGTACATCGACTGCATCGCCTGGTGGTCTTCCTTGCGGAAGGTCATCTTGCCCTTGGGCGTGTCGAAGCTCATGCCTTCCATGGCGCCGATGAGCTTGTTGGTGCTGGTGTCGCCGCCCGTCTTCTTGAGCGCCGTGACCACCGCCATCGCGGCCGAGAAACCGCCGGCCGTGAAGAAGTCCGGCGGCGTCTTGAATTCCTTGTAGTGCGCCGACACCAGCGCCTCGTTGACCGGATTCTTCGGAATGCCGAAGTAGTAGTACGCCGCGCCTTCCATGCCCGGCAGGTTCTTGTAGGCCGCCATGGCGGGCAGGATGTTGCCGCCGGTGGCAATCTCGATGCCGTAGCGCTTCAGGTCCAGGTCGACAATCTTGAACGGGTTGCCCGCGCCGGCCCACACGATCCAGATGATCTTGCGGCCGGGCTGGTCCTTGAGCTTGTCGATCAGCCGCTGCGCGCCGGCCGTGAAGTCGGTGGTGGCGGGCGGCAGGTACTCCTCGTGCGCCAGCTTCGCCTTCTTGAGCGCGGCGCCGAAGGCCTTCACGCCGTCGCGGCCGAAGGCGTTGTCCTGCGCGAGCGTGGCAACGGTCACGCCCGCCTTGTCGATGGCGACCGCGTTGGAAATCGCGTCCTGGCTCGAGTTGCGGCCGGTGCGGAAGATGTACTTGTTCCACTTGTCGCCGGTGATCGAATCGGCCACCGCGGGCTCCACGATCAGGATCTTCTTGTACTCCTCGGCCACCGGCAGCATGGCCAGCGCCACGCCCGAAGCCGTGGGGCCTACCGCCAGCGCGGCCTTGTCGTCGGAATAGGCGGCCGCAAGAAGCGACTTGCCGAGGTCGGGCTTGCCCTGGTCGTCTTTCTCGATTACCACGAGCTTCTTGCCGTTGACGGTCATCGTGCCGCCGGTGGCGTAGTCCAGGCCCATGGTGAAGCCGGTCTGCGTCTGCTTGCCGTAGGCCTCGAGCGGGCCGGTCTTGCTGTAGATGTGCGCGATGCGGATTTCGTTGGACTGGGCCCAGGCGGGTGCCGTGGCGGCGCAGGCAGCGAGTGCGGCCAACGCAACGAGGTGGCGACGGTTCATTCTTTGTCTCCTTTGATAGGTGACTGAATATTGCACACTTCGTGCCAGTGGCTAACCCATTGATAACAAACGCTTCTTCATTTGGAAGAAGCGCCTGGCGACTGAATTCAGAACAACTAATGTGTCTGAATTTTGATCACATGTCTGCCAATCAGTCAGGGTTTTTGCGGAGCAGGCCAAGTCGCATGGGCTTTCACGCCTGCCGCTCCTGGCTCGTCATCCGCTCATACAAGGTTGCACGCGAAATGCCGAGCAGGCGCGCGGTCGCCAGCTTGTTGCCGCCGGTGGTCTCCAGCGCCGCCGCGATCGCCTTGCGCTCCAGTTCAGCCACCTGCTGCGCAAGCGGCCGCAAGAGCGCCGCCTGCTCGTCGGCATCGTGCGCACTCTGCAGCGTGGCCGGCAGCTCGATCTGCTCCAGCCCCGCCTCGCGCAGGATGCGCTCCAGCTGCGCCGCATCGATGCGCTGCGAATCGCTGCGCATGGTCACCTGCTCCAGCACGTTGCGCAACTCGCGGATGTTGCCGCGCCAATGCTGCCCGGCAAGCAGCGCCAGCGCATCGGGTGTGAGCTCGGGCGGCGCCTCGCCGCTGCGCAGTGCCATGTCTTCGCCCAGCGCTTCGACCAGCGCCGGAATATCGCTGCGGCGTTCACGCAGGGGCGGCACGCGCAGCGGCAGCACGTTGAGGCGGTAGTACAGGTCTTCGCGAAACTGGCCGCGGCGCACCAGCTCGGGCAGGTCGCGCGAGGTGGCTGCGATCACGCGCGCATCGAAGGGCACAAGCTTGTTGGAGCCGAGCGGCTCGATCTCGCCCTCTTGCAGCGCGCGCAGCAGCTTGGCCTGCAGGCCGAGCGGCATGTCGCCGATCTCATCGAGAAACAGGCTGCCCCCGTCCGCCAGCTTGAACTTGCCCTCGCGCCCGCGCCGGTCGGCGCCGGTGAAGGCGCCTGGCGCAAATCCGAAGAACTCGGCCTCCAGCAGCGTGTCGGGCACGGCCGCGATGTTGACGCTGACGAACTGCCCCTTGGCCCGTGCCGATGCCGCGTGGATCGCATGCGCGAGCAACTCCTTGCCGGTGCCGGTTTCGCCGAGCAGCAGCACCGGGCTGGTCGATTGCGCGGCGCGTCGCGCATGGCGCTTTACTTCCACCGCCGCAGGGCTGCTGCCGATAAAGCTCGCAAAGGTGTATTTCGAGCGGCGCTGGCCGTCGGCCGCATGCAGGTAGAGCGGGTTGTTGCGCTGGGTTGCCAGCTCCCGCCGCGCATCGTCGAGGTCGCGCTGCAGCAGCGCAAACTTGCTGATGAGCGGCTGCAGCGTGGTTTCGGGCTGGTCGAACAGCACGATGCCGATGGCGCCAATGACCTCTCCCGCCCTACCCTCGCGACCGTCGTGCTCGGCGCGCAGCGGGATGCGGCTGACAACGAAAGTACCTGCCTTGTTGGTGAGCAGGTCGACCAAGATCGGCTCGCCGGTTTCGAGCACGCGCCGCATCTGCGTGTTGGGAATCACGTCTTCGACCATGTGCCCCAGGAACTGGTCGATCGAAGAAAAACCCAGCGCCGGCAGAAAGCGCCGGTAGCCTTCGTTCACCCACACGATGCGGCCGCTGCGGTCGACCAGGAACATGCCCTGGCTGATACTCGAGAACAGATGGAACATCGAGCGCGCAGCCAACGCGAGGATGCCCTCTGCGTCGAGCGGCAACGCGGAGGATGCGGAAGATGCGGCGACGGGCGGAGCAGCGGACATGGGCGGATCGTAGCCTGCATCAATCCGCAACAAATCGGACATCAATGCGGCACTGGAATTGTCCAGAATTCACATTCAACCGACGAGTGCGACTAAAGCCCTCATTCGGCCCTAAGTAAATCAATCGTTTGATTAGCTGCGTGGTCTAATCGCGGGCATGAGCGCCTCCGCCCTTCAAGCCATTACCGCCCGCGCCCCTCGAAGCGACGGCGTTGAAGCGCGCCAGCGCCTTCTCTACGCCGCACTCGCGCTCTTTGCCGCCAACGGCTACGCCAAGACTTCCACACGCGAAATTGCGCGCAACGCCGGTGTCAACATCTCGGCCATCAGCTACTACTTCGGCGACAAGGCCGGTTTGTATGCCGCCACGTTCGGCGAGCCGATGGGCGGCAATGCCGGAGACTTCGTGCAGCTTTACGACGCACCCGACATGCCGATCGAAGAGGCGCTGCACATCTTCTTCACGCACATGATCGAGCCGCTGAAGCAAGGCGAGATCGTGCGGCAGTGCATCCAGCTGCACCTGCGCGAAATGCTCGAACCCACCAGCCAGTGGGCCGAAGAGATGGAACGCGACATCAAGGCGCCGCACAAGGCCATTGCCGGCATTCTGTGCCGGCGGCTCGGCCTTTCGCGGCCCGACGACGACGTGCATCGCCTGACCTTCGCCATCACCGGCCTGGCCATGCAGCTCTTCGTGAGCCAGGACCTCGTCGAAGCCATACGCCCCTCTTTGCTGAACACGCCTCGCAGCGTCGACACGTGGGCCCAGCGCCTCACCAGCTATGCGCTTGCGCTGGTCGAGGCCGAAGCCGTGCGCCGCCAGGCCGCCGCCAAGCCTGCGGCCGCACCAGTCCGATCCGGGAGAAAGAAGACATGAGAAGACTTCGATTGATCTACACGCTATGCCTGCCGCTCGGCCTCGGGCTCGGCCTCACGGGCTGCGGCTTCATGAGGCCGCCCGCCGCGGTGGAAGCGCCGATGCCCGCGCAGTGGCACGCCCCGCTGCCGCACGGCGGCTCGCTCGCGTCGCTGGCCGACTGGTGGCGCCAGCTCGACGACCCGCTGCTGGTCGAACTCATTGCCGCAGCCGAAGCCGCGAGCCCCAATGTTGCGAGCGCAGCGGCGCGCGTGGCCGAGGCGCGCTCCACGCGTATTGCGGCCGGTGCGGCGCTGCTGCCCAACCTGGACGGCACGCTTTCGGCCAGCCGTGGCGTCTCGGGCTCTTCGCTTGGCTCGGGCGCTTCAGGCGCCTCGTCCGGCAGCGGCGGCGCCACCGCACTTGCGCCGGTTACCACGCTGCAGGCGGGCCTTCAATCGCAATGGGAAATCGACCTGTTCGGCCGGCTGCGTGCCGACCGAGACGCTGCGCGCAACCGGCAGGAAAGCGCCGATGCCAAGTGGCATGACGCGCGCGTTGCAGTGGCGGCCGAAACCGCGAACGCCTACTTCGCAGAGCGCGCCTGCCGGCAGCAGTTGCGCGTGTCTGAATCGGACGCCCGCTCGCGAAGCGAAACCGCGCGGCTCACCGACCTTTCGGCACGCGCAGGCTTTACCGCGCCGGCAGATGCCGCGCTCGCTCGCGCCAGCGCATCCGACGCTTCCGGCCGCCTGACCCAGCAGCGCGCCTTGTGCGCCGTGCAGCGAAAGGCACTGGTGGCGCTCAGCGGCATCGACGAAACAACGCTGGAGCAAAAGCTCGCAGCCTCGCCGGCACAGCGCGCCCTGCCGGCGGTGGGCAGCATTGCCAGCGTGCCGGCACAGGCCATCTCGCAGCGGCCTGATGTGTATTCCGCTGAACTGGGCGTGGCCGCCGCAAGTGCCGATGTGGGTGCGGCCGAGGCCGCGCGCTATCCGCGCCTGTCGCTCTCAGGTTCCATCGGCCGCATGCAGATTCGCACCAGCGGCTTCCGCGAATCGCTCGACACCTGGACCGTGGGGCCTGTGTCACTCACCGTGCCCCTGTTCGACGGCGGCACGCGCGCTGCCAGCGCCGAAGCGGCAAAGGCGCGCTACACCGAAGCCGTCTCGCTTTATCGGGCCAACGTGCGCCAGGCGGTGCGAGAGGTGGAAGAAGCCCTGGTCAACCTCGACAGCACCAGCGCGCGCGCCACCGATGCCGACACGGCCGTGCAGAACTACCAGGCCTCGTTCGACGCCACCCAGGCCCGCTACCAGAGCGGCCTGGCCAGCCTGTTCGAACTGGAGGATTCGCGCCGCACGCTCTTTGCGGCGCAAACCGCGCGCGTCTCGCTGCAGCGCGAACGCACTGAAGCCTGGGTTGCGCTCTACCGCTCGATGGGCGGCGGATGGGCCCGCCCCGAATCGCCCTCTATGACCTCCAACCCGACCGCCAAGGTCGCGACGTCGCCATGAAAAGAATCAAACGCTCTACCCTCGTCATCGCGCTGCTGGCGCTCGTCATCGTAGTTGCCGCGGCCTTGTGGCTGACGCGCAGCAAGCCGGCGGGCGAGCCCGGCGCCGCGCCCGCGGCCGCCAAGGGCAAGGACGGCGCACCGCCGCCTCGGCCCACGTTGACGGTGACCGTCGCCAAACCCGAGCCCACCGAGCTGACGCTCACGCTGGCGGCCAACGGCAACGTGGCCGCGTGGCAAGAGGCCAGCGTGGGCTCCGAATCGAGCGGCCTCAAGCTGGCAGAGGTTCGCGTGAACGTGGGCGACCTGGTGAAGAAGGGCCAGGTGCTGGCCGTGTTCTCGCCAGAGACGGTGCGTGCCGACATCGCGCAATCGCGCGCCTCCCTTGCGGAAGCAAAGGCCACCGCCGCCGACGCCGCGGGCAACGCGGCGCGCGCCCGCACGCTGCAAGCCACGGGCGCACTGAGCCAGCAGCAGATCAACCAGTACCAGACAGCCGAGCAAACCGCCAAGGCGCGCGTCGAAGCCGCCGAGGCCGTGCTGGCGGCGCAAGAAGTGCGCGGCCGCAATACGCAAGTGCTGGCACCCGACGACGGCGTAATCTCATCGCGCACCGCCACGGTCGGCAGCGTGGTGGCCGCCGGCACCGAGCTGTTCCGGCTGATCCGCCAGGGCCGGCTCGAATGGCGCGCCGAGGTGACCTCGGCCGAACTCAGTCGCATCGCGGTAGGCACCACCGCCTTCGTGGTCAGCGCAAGCGGCGCCCAAGTGCGCGGCAAGGTGCGCAGCATCGCTCCCACGGTTGATCCGCAAACGCGCGCGGCACTGGTCTATGTCGACCTGCCGAACGTGCAGCAGAACACCGGCATCAAGGCCGGCATGTTCGCGCGCGGCGACTTCGAACTCGGACGCAGCACGGCACCCACCGTGCCGCAGAGCTCCATCGTTCCGCGCGACGGCTTCAACAACGTGTTCATGCTGCTGCCCGACAACCGCGTGGCGCAGCTCAAGGTGCAGACCGGCCGCCGCGTCGGCGAGCGCGTCGAAATCACCAGCGCGCTGCCCGAAGGCGCGCAGATCGTGGTTCAAGGCGCGGGCTTCCTGAACGACGGCGACTTGGTGCGCGTCGTGGCGGCGCCCGCACCTGCAGCGGCCGGAACCCAGCCTGCCGCATCCGCCGCATCGGCGCCCGCGGGCAACGCCGGCGCCAACGAAACAAAGGCCCGCCCATGAACGTTTCCGCATGGTCCATCCGCAACCCGATTCCGGCGGTGATGCTGTTCGTGCTGCTCACCTTCGGTGGGCTGCTGTCGTTCAACGCGATGAAGGTGCAGAACTTTCCGGACATCGACCTGCCGACCGTGACGGTCTCGGCATCGCTGCCCGGCGCCGCGCCTTCGCAGCTGGAGACCGACGTTGCGCGCAAGCTCGAGAACTCCATTGCCACGGTGCAGGGCCTGAAGCACATCACCACCAAGGTGCAGGACGGCGCCGCCACGCTCATCGTCGAGTTCCGCCTCGAGAAGCCGGTGCAAGAGGCCGTGGACGATGTGCGCTCCGCGGTGCAGCGCGTGCGCGCCGACCTGCCGGCCGACGTGCGCGACCCCGTCGTCACCAAGCTCGACTTTGCAGCCCAGCCGGTGCTGGCATTCACCATTGCCTCGCCGCGCATGGACATCGAGGCACTGAGCTGGTTCGTCGACAACGACATCACCAAGAAGCTGCTCGCACTGCCCGGCGTGGGCGCGGTCAACCGCGTGGGCGGCGTCACGCGCCAGGTGCACGTCGACCTGGACCCGGCCAAGCTGCAGGCGCTGGGCGCCTCGGCGGCCGACATCTCGCGCCAGCTGCGGCAAGTGCAAACCGAAAGCGCGGGCGGCCGCATCGACCTGGGAGGCAGCGAACAGCCGGTGCGCACGCTGGCCACGGTGCAGTCGGCCGATCAGCTTGCCGACATGCAGATCGCCCTTTCCGACGGCCGCCGCATCCGGCTCGACCAAGTGGCGCGCATCAGCGACACCATCGCCGAGCCGCGCGCCGCGGCGCTGCTCAACGGCAAGCCGGTGGTCGGCTTCGAAGTGGCTCGCAGCCGCGGCGCCAGCGAAGTGGAAGTGGGCCGAGCTATCCAGAAAGCCTTGGCCGACTTGCGCGTGCAGCGCCCCGACATCGAACTGACCGAAGCTTTCAACTTCGTCGACCCGGTGGAAGAAGAGTACGACGGCTCGCTGCACCTGCTGTACGAAGGCGCGATCCTGGCGGTGATCGTGGTGTGGCTGTTCCTGCGCGACTGGCGCGCCACTTTTGTCTCGGCCGTGGCATTGCCCATGTCCGTGATTCCGGCCTTCATCGGCATGCACCTGCTGGGCTTTTCGGTCAACGTGATCTCCCTGCTCGCGCTCTCGCTGGTGGTCGGCATATTGGTGGACGACGCCATCGTGGAGGTGGAAAACATCGTGCGCCACCTGCGCATGGGCAAGTCGCCGTATGAAGCGGCCATGGAGGCGGCCGACGAAATCGGCCTGGCGGTGATCGCCACCACCTTCACGCTGATTGCGGTGTTCCTGCCCACGGCGTTCATGAGCGGGGTGGCGGGCAAGTTCTTCAAGCAGTTCGGGTGGACGGCTTCGCTGGCGGTGTTCGCCTCGCTGGTGGTGGCGCGGGTGCTCACGCCGATGATGGCGGCCTACATCCTGAAGCCGGTCGTCGGCGCCGAAAAAGAGCCGCGCTGGCTCACAGCCTACATGCGCGCGGTGGAGTGGAGCACGCATCACCGCTTCAAGACGATGGTGTTCGCCACCCTCTTCTTCTTCGGTTCACTGGCGATGATTCCGCTGCTGAAGACCGGCTTCATTCCGCCGGACGACAACTCGCAGACGCAGATCTATCTCTCGCTCGCGCCCGGCTCCACGCTTGCGCAGACCAGCGCGGCCGCGGAAGAAACGCGAAACCGCGTGATGAAGATCCAGCACGTGAAGAGCGTCTACACCACGGTGGCCGGCGGCAGTGCGGGCGGCGACCCGTTCGCCAACTTCGGTACGCCCGAAACGCGCAAGGCCACGCTCACCATCAAGCTGGACGATCGCGGCGACCGGCCGCGCAAGCAGGTGATCGAAAACCAGATTCGCGCCGCGCTCGAAACGCTGCCCGGCGTGCGCAGCACGGTGGGCCTTGGCGGCTCGGGCGAAAAATACATTCTTGCGCTCACCGGCGAAGACCCTGCGGCCTTGGCCAGCGCGGCCAGTGCGGTCGAGAAAGACCTGCGCACGGTGCCCGGCCTAGGCAATATCACCTCCACCGCGAGCCTGATTCGCCCAGAGATTGCCGTGCGGCCCGACTTCGCGCGCGCCGCCGATCTTGGCGTGACCAGCTCGGCCATTGCCGAGACCTTGCGCGTGGCCACGCTGGGCGACTACGACCAGGCGCTGGCCAAGCTCAACCTCGCGCAACGGCAGGTGCCCATCGTGGTGAAGCTCGAAGATTCGGCCCGCCAGAACCTCGACCTGCTCGGCCGCCTCTCGGTGCCTGGTACACGCGGCCCGGTCATGCTGAGCCAGGTCGCTTCATTGACGATGGAAGGCGGCCCGGCCGTCATCGACCGCTACGACCGCTCGCGCAACGTCAACTTCGAAATCGAACTCTCGGGCGTGGGCCTGGGCGATGCCAAGACGGCAGTCACGTCGCTGCCATCGATCCAGAAGCTGCCGCCCGGCGTGCGCGTAACCGAGATCGGCGACGCGGAAGTGATGACAGAACTGTTCGCCAGCTTCGGCCTTGCGATGCTCACGGGTGTGCTGTGCATCTACATCGTGCTGGTGCTGCTGTTCAAGGACTTCCTGCATCCGGTGACGATTCTTTGCGCATTGCCCTTGGCACTGGGCGGAGCGTTCGTGGGCCTGCTGATCGGGCAGAAGGCGCTTTCAATGCCGTCGCTGATCGGGTTGATCATGCTGATGGGCGTTGCGACGAAGAACTCGATCCTGCTGGTGGAGTACGCGATCGTGGCGCGGCGCGACCACGGCATGAGCCGCTGGGAGGCGCTGCGCGATGCCTGCCACAAGCGCGCACGGCCCATCATCATGACCACGCTGGCCATGGGCGCGGGCATGCTGCCCATTGCGGTGGGTCTGGGCGCAGCTGACTCGAGTTTCCGCTCACCGATGGCGATGGCGGTGATCGGGGGGCTGATTACATCTACCGTGCTGAGTCTCTTGGTGGTGCCGGCTGTGTTCACTTATGTGGACGACATCGAGCACTGGATTCGGCGAACTGTGCGCAAGGTGCGGGGGCAGCCGGCTGATCCGCATATCGACGACGACCTGGTCGAAGCACCACGGACTTGAATGTGCTGTGCCCTCTCCTGCTCGCTGCGGGGAGGGCGTTGGTTTTTATGCCGTTGGTTGCGGAGTGCTGTTTGGGGCGCCGCTGTTTGGGCGCCGCTGTTCAGGGCTTGTGCAAAGGCCACCGGGTACTCCCCTCCGCGAATGTCCCCCGGGGCTGCGCCCCTCCTCCTTTATTTCGCTGCGCGGAGCACCCGATGCCCTGTGCACCAGGGCACGCTCCTGGTGCTCCGCTGATCAACCACGGCTCTGCCCAACGCACCCGCTGATGGGGTGCCTTGCGCAGCGAAATAAAGGAGGAGGCCGAAGGCCGGGGGACATTCGCGGAGAAAGGCACCCCGTCGGCGGGTGCGCACCCTGAAGAGCGCCCCGCACGACTCACGCCAATCTGACGGCGCAAGAAAATTACTGAGCCGCCAGCCGCGCCAGCTTCCGATCGCTCATCCGCTTGGCAACGCGCGGCAACACCAGCACAGCCACGATGATGACCACCAGCGTGATCGACATCGGCCGCTGGAAGAACACCGAAGCGCTCCCTTCGCCAATCGACATGGCATTGCGCAGTTGCGCTTCCGCAAGCGGCCCGAGGATCATGCCCACCACCACTGGAGCGGTCGGGAAGTCAAAGCGCCGCATCACCACGCCGAGCAGGCCGATGGCGTAAAGCAGGAACAGGTCGAACGCGCTCTGGCGCATGCCGTAGGCACCCACCGTTGCAAAGATCAGGATGCCTGCGTAGAGCTGCGGCTTGGGAATCTTCAGCAGCTTGACCCACAGGCCCACCATCGGCAGGTTCAGCACCAGCAGCATCACGTTGCCGATGTAGAGCGACGCGATCAGTGCCCACACCAACGCGGCGGAGGTAGTGAACAACTGCGGGCCCGGCTGGATGCCGTAGTTCTGGAATGCACCCAGCAAGATGGCTGTGGTGTTCGACGTGGGAATACCCAGCGTGAGCAGCGGAATCAGCGCTGCGGTCACGGTGGCGTTGTTGGCCGCTTCGGGGCCTGCCACGCCTTCGATGGCGCCCTTGGTGCCGAACTCGGCCTTGGCGTCCGCATCCTTGGCCAGCTTCTTTTCCGTGGCATAGCTCAGGAAGGTCGGAATCTCTGTGCCGCCGGCCGGAATGCAGCCGAACGGCGTGCCGATGGCAGTGCCGCGCAGCCACGCGGGAATCGAGCGCTTCCAGTCGCGCGCTGTCATGTGCACGCGGGTGAGCTTGTTCTGGCCTTCGACCACCTTGCCTTCGTAGAGCACGGCATACAGCACCTCGGCCACCGCAAAGAGGCCCACTGCCACCAGCACGATCTCGATGCCGTCGAGCAACTCGGGAACGCCGCCGGTATAGCGGCCCTGGCCCGAGATCTGGTCGAGGCCGATGCAGCCCGCCGCCAAGCCGACGAACAGAGCCGTCATGCCGCGCAGCGTGCTCTTGCCGAGCACCGCACTCACGGTGGTGAAGGCCAGCAGCATCAGCAGGAAATACTCGGGCGGCCCGAGCTTGACCGCGAACTCGGCGACGAACGGCGCAAACAACGTGACGATGACGGTGGCGATGGTGCCCGCCACGAAGGAGCCGATGGCGGCGGTGGCAAGCGCGGCGCCCGCGCGCCCGCTCTTGGCCATCTTGTTGCCCTCCATTGCGGTGACCATGCTGGCTGTTTCACCGGGCGTGTTGAGCAGGATCGATGTGGTCGAGCCGCCGTACATGGCGCCGTAGTAGATGCCCGAGAAGAAGATCATCGAGGCCGTGATATCGACCTTGCCGGTAATGGGCAGCAGCATGGCCACAGCGACGGCCGGGCCGATGCCGGGCAGCACGCCGACGGCCGTGCCCAGTGCACAGCCCACCAGGCACCAGAGCAGATTGACGGGGGTGATCGCCGCGGTGAAACCCGCCATGAGTGCGTTGAAGATTTCCATGTCAGAGCCACCCGGTCGTTGTGAGGCCCGGCAGGTTGATGGCCAGGAACTTGGTGAACATCCAGAACACGGGGGCCGAGATGAGCGCGCCCGTCAGCAGATCGATGGCCCAGGTGCGCGGCGCGCTGGCCGAAGGCTGGCCGCTCGCGCGGCGCAGGCCCTGCACGGCGAGCAGGTAGCACAGCATGCAACTCAGGATGAAGCCGAGCGTGGTGATGAGCGCTGCGTTGAGCAGCAGGCCGGCCGATACCCAGACGAAGCCCGGCCAGTAGGCATGCTCTGCGCCCGAGGGGGCGTCGAGTTCACGAAAGCCGCCGGTGCGTGCTTCCCAGAGAATCCAGGCGCCGCACAAGGTGAGCACGCCCGACACCAGCCAAGGCAGAAAGTTGGGGCCGACGCCGCCGTAGCCGGCTTCTGAAGAAATGCCAATGGCGCCGAAACCCAGCGCCAGGCCGGTCAGCAGCACGCCCGCCCCGACCAGGGTTTGCGGCCACGTGGCCGCGGGTTGCGGCGAGACCGAGGATTCTGGAGTTGTCATTTTTTCTCCCACAGTCAGGGAAAGGAATGGGGCCCATTGAAGGGCCCCACTATCGAAAGAGCCCCCAATCTCCGAAGTACGCGAAGATTGGGGCGAGCGAAATCAGATCATTCCGGACTTGGCCATGATGGCGCGCAGGCTGGCGAAGTCGTCGTCGACGAACTTGGCGAAAGCCTCGCCCGATAGCACGGCCGGCGTCCAGTCGTTCTTCTTGAGCGACTCGGCCCACGACGGGCTCTTGAGAGCGGCCAGCACCATGTCGGTCAGCGCCTTGCGCTGTTCGGCGGTAATGCCGGGGGCGCCGTACACGCCGCGCCAGTTGCCGATCTCGACGTCGATGCCCTGCTCCTTCAGCGTGGGCACGTTGATGCCCGGCAGGCGCTGGGCGGACGTGACCGCAATGGCCTTCATCTTGCCGGCGGCAATGTATTCGGCGAATTCGCTGTAGCCGCTACCGCCGACGGTGACGTTGCCGCCCAGGATGGCGGCGGTGGCTTCACCGCCTCCGCGGAAGGCCACGTAGTTGATCTTGGACGGATCGGCGCCGACCTTCTGCGCGATCATGGCCGCGGCAATGTGCTCGGTGGAGCCGCGCGAACCGCCACCCCACTTCACGCTGCCCGGGTCTTTCTTGAGCTGCTCGACCACATCCTTCATGGTCTTGAAGGGCGAGTTGGCCGGCAGCACGAACACGTTGTATTCGGTGGTGGTGCGCACCAGCGGCGTGGCCTGCGACAGGTTGACCGGCGGCTTGCCGGTGATGATGCCGCCGAGCATGACGGAGCCCATCACCATGAGCGCGTTCGGGTCGCCCTTGGAGCCGTTCACGAATTGGGCCAGGCCCAGTGCGCCCGCGGCGCCGCCCTTGTTGTCATAGGTGACCGTGTCGGCCAGCTTGGCGTCGGTCAGTGCCTTGCCCAGCGCGCGGCCCGTGGTGTCCCAGCCACCGCCCGGGTTGGCTGGAATCATCATCTTGACGTTGGCAGCGGCGCGCGCCGACAACGGCAGGGCTCCGGCGGCGGCCAGCGCGGCCAATGACTTCAAAAAGGTGTCGCGACGCATCGTTGTCTCCTGAGAACTAAAGAAAACCTGACTTGGACCTGAGCCGCTATCATGCGCCGCCCCGCTGTCAGTTGGCTGTCCGCCGGACTGGGGAAAACACCGAAGTACCATTCCCCCACCTCACCCCATGAAGCTGCTGCTGGTCGAAGACGATCCCTCGATGCAGGTCACCCTGCAGCGCGCCCTCGCCCGCAGCAAGATCGACGTGCGCATCTGCGGCGACGGCGCCCTGGCCGTCGAGCAATGGCGCGAGCTGGAGCCTGACGTGGTGGCGCTCGACCTGAGCCTGCCCAACCTGGACGGCCTCCAGGTGCTGGCCCAGGCCCGCGCTGCGGGGCTGCGCACGCCCGTGCTGCTGCTGACCGCCCGCGGCACGGTGGGCGACCGCATCATGGGCCTGAACGCCGGGGCCGACGACTACCTGCCCAAGCCCTTCGACCTCGACGAACTCGAAGCCCGCATCCGGGCGTTGCGCCGGCGCCACCAGAATGCCGGCCCCGACATGGGCCTGAACCCCCAGGAGGTGGGCGGCCTGCGCTTCGAGCCCGAAAGCGGCGCCGTTTACCACCGCGGCGGCATCCTGGAGCTCACCCCGCGCGAGCTGGCGCTGCTCAAGGCGCTGATGATGAAACCGGGCCACGCCGTGAGCAAGGAGCGCCTGTTCGAACTGGTGTTTCCGGGCGAAACCGATGTGCAGTACGAAGCCGTGGAAGTGGTGGTGTACCGCCTTCGCAAGAAGCTGGCGGGCACGGGCGCGGCGTTGATGACGCTGCGCGGCCTGGGCTACCTGTTGCGCGCCGAGCCATGAAGAAGGCCTTGTCGCTGCGCGCGAGGCTGCTGTTCGGCATTCTCGCGCCGGTGGCGCTGTTCATTGTGATCAACAGCGTGAGCCTGTACCGGCAGAGCCTGGCCGCGGCCACCACGGCCTACGACCGCACCCTGCTCGCCTCGGCCAAGACCATCGGCGAGCAGCTCGACGTGGAAGGCTACGACGAAGCGGCGCGGCTGCGCGCCATCGTGCCCTATTCCGCGCTCGAGGCCTTCGAGGCCGACAACCGCAGCCGGCTTTTCTATCGCGTTTCCGCGCTCGACGGCGAAATGGTTTCGGGCTTTGCCGAGCTGCCGTTCTGGCGCGGCCAAATTCCTGACCGCGGCGCCTATTCGGCGCTGGTCGATTTCTACGACGCACGTTTTCGCAACCAGCCGGTGCGGGTGGCCGTCTTGCTGCAACCCGTCGCCAGCGCCAAGGGCCGCGGCATGGCGGTGGTGCAGGTGGCCGAAACCCTCGAGCTGCGCGAGACGCTGGTGCGCAAGCTGCTCACCGACATGCTGTGGCGCCAGCTGCTGCTGATGGGCGTGATCGCGCTGGTTACCGTGCTCGTGGTACAGCGCGCCACGCGTCCGGTGCGGGAGCTCGGCGAGGCCATCGAGAAGCGCGCGGCCGACGACCTCTCGCCCATCGATGCACCCGATGCGCCGCGCGAACTGCGCCCGCTGGTCGATGCCACCACCGAAGTCATGGGCCGGCTGCAGCGCCTGCTCGACCATCAAAAGCGATTCGTGCGCGACAGCGCTCATCAGTTGCGCACACCGCTGGCGGTGCTCAAGGCGCAGGTGCAGTCGGCGCGGCGCGGTGACGTGGCGCCCGAACAGGCGCTGAGCGAAATCAGCCACACCGTGGAGCGCGCCACGACGCTCGCCAACCAGATGCTCTCGCTCGCCAAGGTCGAGCAGCTGCGCCAGCAGCCGGAATCGGTTCCGCTCGAACTCGGCGAAGTCGTGCGGCAAATTGCGCTGGACCTCTCGCCGCTCATCGCCGACAAGGCGCTGGACTTCGAACTGGCGGTGGACCAACCTGTGACGGTGCGCGCGCACCGCTGGATGCTGCAGGAGCTCACGCGCAACCTGCTGCACAACGCCATCAAGCAGAGCCCCCGGGGCGGTGCTCTTTCGGTCATGGTCCAGTCTACCGGCGGCGAAGCAGTGTTGACGGTGCGCGACGAAGGCCCCGGCATTTCGGCCGAGCTTCGCCAGCGCCTGTTTGCGCCGTTCTCCGCCGGCGACACCGGCAGCGGCTCCGGGCTGGGCCTGGCCATCTGCCGCGAAATCGTGCTGGCGCTCGGCGGCCGCATCAACCTCGACAACCGCGGCATGCAGGAAAATTCCGCACAGGTGGTCGGGCTCGACGCTGTCGTGCGGCTCCCTGTCTACCACCACAATTCCTGAATATGGATCGCTTGCGCATCGACAAATGGCTTTGGGCCGCCCGCTTCTTCAAGACGCGGTCGCTGGCCGCGGAAGAGATCGGCAAGAACCGTGTGCAAGTGAACGGCGACGTTGCCAAGGCGTCCCGCGAGGTCAAGGCGGGCGACACCGTGGCCATCCGCCTCGGCCCCATCACGCGGACTGTGACGGTGCGCGGCCTGAGCGGACAGCGCGGCCCCGCGCCTGTGGCGCAGCAGCTCTATGAAGAGACGGCGGAGAGCATTGCCGCGCAGGCCGCAGCCCGCGAACAGCGCCGCATGGGCAGCGAGCCGGCGCTGGCCATCGAGCAGGGCCGGCCGACCAAGCGCGACCGCCGGGAGCTCGACGGCGCGGCGCGGCACGCCGACTGGGACAACCGCTGGAGCGCATCCATCGATCCGGATGAGTCCGACCGCTGACCGCCGATCGCGTACGCTGCGTGTTTTTGCACGGAGCTCCGGTTCATGGCCAGCCTTAAAAAATACCGCGTCGGCAGCAGCTTCCAACTCTCGCAGGTGAGCCCCGGAGAAACGCCGTTTCTCGAGGGCAACGAAGCCGCACAAATCGCCGAAATAGACGAGCTGGCCGGCGAACTCGACGAAATGCAGGACCTGCTGCATGCCGAAGGCCGCCGCAAGGTTCTGCTGGTGCTGCAAGGCATGGACACCAGCGGCAAGGACGGCACGGTGCGCTGGGTTTTTTCACGCACCTCGCCGCTCGGCGTTCGCGTGACGGCCTTCAAGGCACCCACCGACGACGAACGCGCGCGCGACTACCTCTGGCGCTGCCATGCGGTCGTGCCGCGCACGGGAGAAATCGCTGTGTGGAACCGCAGCCACTACGAAGACGTGCTGGTGCCGGTGGTCGAAGGCTGGATCGACAAGGCCGAGGCCAAGCGGCGCTATGCGCAAATCAACGACTTCGAGCGCCTGCTGGTCGAAACCGGCACGGTGGTCGTCAAGTGCATGCTGCACATCGACAAGGACGAACAGCGCGAACGCCTTCAGGCGCGTATCGATACGCCCGGCAAGCAATGGAAGTTCAGCATGGGTGACCTCGAAGTGCGCACCAAGTGGAGCGCCTACCAGCAGGCCTACGACAAGGCGCTGCGCGCCACTTCCACCGATCACGCGCCCTGGTACGTGATACCCGCCAACCACAAGCGGCACCGCAATCTCATGATTGCCAAGCTGCTCATGAAAACCCTGCGGGAGATGAAGCTCAAGGCGCCGCCCGCGGATCCGGCGCTCAAGGGAATGATCATCAAGTGATCGAGCGGGCGCGGGTCGTCGGCGCACGCGGCGCCGACACCGTCGCGAATCAGGAGCGGCGAACGGCCGACTGGCCCAGCACGCGGCACTTGCCGAATTCGCAGCGCACGGCCCAGGTGGCGCCGTTGGAGCACGGCACGTTGTAGGCCTCGTAGCCGGGGCCCTTGGCCGTCAGCTCCGCGCGCGGCTGAATGCTGCACTGCCCGGCCTTAGCGACGAGTTCGGCGTTGTAGGTATCCACGCCGGTGCGGCGCGGCGCCATCACGACTTCGGGATTGAAGGAATGACCGTAGAAGGTGTCGCGCACGTTCGGGTCGAGGTTGTGATACCCGCGCTTCGCCATGCAGTGCACGATCGCAATCTGCTGGTGCTCGGCAATCACGCTCGCGTCGGGCTGGTAGCTCATGTCGATTGCCGCAGCCGCAATACCGCCCTTGGCAGCAGCCACCACGATGCCCTGGCCGTGCACCACGACCAAGCCCAGGCCCAGCGCCAGCCACATGGCGTCGCCCGATTCGCTGCGCGCGGTGATCCGCGTCGCCGCGGTGCGGCAATCGGCCACGTCGCTGTCGTATCGGGCCTTGTCGACGCCTTGCATGGCCACCATGGGCACATAGGAAAGCCCCGACCCTGTTCCAGGCTCCGTCGGTGTCGGCGGCGTGCTGACGCACCCGCCCAATGCAACAACGGCGCACACGACGCTCAGCAGCAGCTTCATGGAGATTCCCTCGTCCTCTTCGCGATAGTTCGGGCAATTTAACCATACAGATCGTTACTTTTGCCCCAGTTTTGTCGCAAAGCTGCTACGGCTCGGGTGCTTGCACGAGATTTATTTACGCTCGTTTCTGATCTGGGCAGATCAATGCGCCCGCGCGCAAGCTGCGATGCAGTGGATTTGAATACTTTGGACAGCCTTTCAACTCCACCGCCGTTCATGGCACTGCTTCGGCCGTGCCACGATATGCCAGCATGTACCGACCTCATCGCAGCTATGGCCGGAGACCTTGAGGCATCGGAAAACGCAGACGAAAAAAGCAGCCGCTGGCTTTAAAGCGATGCTCGCAGCATTTCCCGAGCATGAAAAAAGCCCTGTCAATCCGAAGATCAACAGGGCTTCATCAGCTTGGCGGAACCGGAGGGATTCGAACCCTCGATGAGGCTCTACACCCCATACTCCCTTAGCAGGGGAGCACCTTCGGCCACTCGGTCACAGTTCCTGAAAGAAGCCGAGATTATGCCACTGTCAGGCGGCAGGTTGGTCCAGATCGAAGGCTTTGTGCAACGCGCGCACTGCCAATTCCATATATTTTTCGTCGATGACCACCGAGGTCTTGATCTCGCTGGTCGAAATCATCTGGATGTTGATGCCCTCTTCGCTCAACACGCGGAACATCTTGCTGGCCACGCCCACGTGGCTGCGCATGCCGATGCCCACGATGCTGACCTTGCAGATCTTGGTGTCGCCCACGATCTCGGTCGCGCCCAGCGAGGGCATGACCTTCGATTGCAGCAGGTCGACCGTCTTCGCGTACTCGTTGCGATGCACGGTAAAGCTGAAGTCGGTGCGGCCGTCTTTGCTGAGATTCTGGATGATCACGTCGACTTCGATGTTGGCGTCCGCCACGGCACCGAGGATGTGATACGCGATGCCCGGCTTGTCGGGCACGCCGAGCACCGATATCTTGGCTTCGTCGCGGTTGAAAGCGATGCCGGATACGACGGCTTGTTCCATGTTTTCGTCTTCCTCGAAAGTGATCAGCGTGCCGGACTTGGCCTCTTCATTGATGTCGATGTCCCAGGGCGTGAAGCTCGAAAGCACACGCAGGGGAACCTTGTATTTGCCGGCGAATTCCACCGAGCGGATTTGCAGCACCTTGGAGCCCAGGCTCGCCATTTCGAGCATCTCTTCGAAGCTCACGGTCGAGAGGCGGCGCGCATCGGGCTCCACGCGCGGGTCGGTGGTGTAGACGCCGTCCACGTCGGTATAGATCAGGCACTCGTGCGCCTTCATGGCGGCGGCAATGGCCACGGCCGAGGTGTCGCTGCCGCCGCGGCCCAGCGTGGTGATGTTGCCGCTATCGTCCACGCCCTGAAAGCCGGTAATGACGACCACCTTGCCGGCGTCCAGGTCGGCGCGCACGCGTTCGTCGTCGATGCTCTCGATGCGGGCCTTGGTGTAGGAGTTGTCGGTGCGCACCGACACCTGCCAGCCCGCGTAGCTCACGGCCTCCATGCCTTCGGCCTGCAGCGCAATCGCCAGCAGCGCCGACGAAGCCTGTTCGCCGGTGGCGGCGAGCATGTCGAGTTCGCGGCCGTGGGCGTCGCTGGGTTTGCTCGGGGCCAACTCTTTGGCCAGGCCGAGCAGGCGATTGGTTTCGCCGCTCATGGCACTCGGGACCACGATCATCTGGTGGCCGGCGCGCGCCCACTTGGCGACGCGCTTGGCGACATTCTTGATGCGCTCGGTCGAGCCCATCGACGTACCGCCGTATTTGTGAACGATCAATGCCATGGGTGAATTCAGAGAAAAAGAAAGGGCCGCTGCACTCCCGAGTGCCAACGCGGCGCCCTGCAAGCCGTCAGCGCGAAGCCTTGGGCGAGGGCCTGGAATTGTACCAATGCAGGAAATCGCCCCGCCGCTCGACGAAACCGTTGGCCACCTTGAGGTGGATGCGATGGCCGCGCGTGGTGCAGGCCTGCAACTGGCTCAGCAATTGGTCCAGTTGCGCCGTGCTGGGGGCGCAGCCGTGCGCCTGCATCAGCCAGTGCCGCACCACGTTGCCCTGGCGCGCTTGTGAAAGCAGCCGCAGCGCGGCAATGCGCGGTGGATCGCCGACCGTGACCAAGTCTTGCTCCGCCAGTTGGCCCAGCAGTTCCTGAGCCTGTGCGGCATGGCCGATGCTGCGGGTGAAGGTGGAGCGGAATTGCGGAAAAGCCTGCGCAAGCGCGGGCAACAGCACGGCGCGGATGCGATTGCGGGTGTAGCGCTCGTCCTGGTTGGTCGGATCCTCGATCCAGGGAAGGTCGAGGCCTTTCAGCCAAGCACGGATATCTGAGCCGGGCACGCCCAGCAAGGGCCGGTAAATGTCGAGCCCATTGCGCCGCGCATGGGCCGGCATGGCCGCGAGGCCCGGCAGCCCCGCCCCCCTGGACAAGGCGAGCAGCAGTGTCTCGACCTGATCATCTGCGTGGTGCCCAAGAACAAGCGATTTGATAGTGCCGGCCGGTTCGCCCGAGCCGGCCATCGCTGCGAAGGCCTCGTAGCGGGCCCGCCGTGCCGCATCTTCAGGACTGTCGCCCTGCGCGTGCCGGGCATCGACACGGTGCACCACCAGCGGCACGCCCAGCTGCTCGCACACCTCGGTGCAATGCCGCTCGAAATCGTCGGCCGCAACTTGCAGCCCGTGGTGCACGTGAAAGGCCACCACTTGCCCCGGCCAAGCCGATGCGCAAGCGGCCAGCAAGGCAGTGGAATCCGCCCCACCACTGAAGCCCACCGCCAGCGGCAGATGCGCCGGCTCGAACGCGGCCATCGCGCGTTCGAAGGCTTCGTTCATGGGGCGCTTGCTTATCTGCCGGTGTCGGCCTTGGTGTCGTTGAAGCGCCCGTAGCTTTGCAGGCGTTCGTAGCGGCGATCGAGCAGCTCTTTCGGCTTCAGGTCGCTGACCTGGCGGAAGGCGTCGTTGAGCGCGCGCTTGAGAAAAGCGGCCATCTGGCGATGGTCGCGGTGCGCGCCGCCGACCGGCTCGTTCACGATCTTGTCGACCAGGCCCAACGCCTTCAGGCGGTGCGCGGTAATGCCGAGGGCATCGGCCGCTTCCTGCGCCTTGTCGCTGGTCTTCCAGAGAATGGAAGCGCAGCCTTCGGGGCTGATGACCGAGTAAATGGAGTACTGCAGCATCAGGAGTTGGTCGCCCACCGAGATTGCGAGTGCGCCGCCCGAGCCACCTTCACCGATGATGGTGACGATGATCGGCACTTCGAGCTGCGCCATCTCGTAGATGTTGCGGCCGATGGCTTCGGACTGTCCGCGCTCCTCGGCGTCGATGCCTGGATAGGCGCCGGGCGTATCGACGAAGGTGAAGACCGGCAGCTTGAATTTCTCGGCCGTCTTCATGAGCCGCAATGCCTTGCGATAGCCCTCGGGCTTGCTCATGCCGAAGTTGCGCGCGGTGCGCTCCCTAGTGTCGCGCCCCTTCTGGTGGCCCAGCACCATGCAGGGCGTGCCATTGAAGCGCGCAAGACCGCCGACGATCGAAAGGTCGTCCGAGAAATGCCGGTCGCCGTGCAGTTCGACGAAGTCGGTGAAGATTTCGTTGACGTAGTCGAGCGTGTACGGACGCTCCGGATGCCGCGCGATCTTGGTGATCTGCCAGGGCGTCAGGTCGCTGTAGATGTCTTTGGTGAGTTGCTGGCTTTTCTTGCCCAGCTGGTCGATTTCCTCCGAGATGTCGACCGCCGATTCGGTCTGTACATAGCGCAGTTCTTCGATCTTGGATTCGAGTTCAGCAATGGGCTGCTCGAAGTCGAGGAAGGTTCGTTTCGCCAACGTCTTCTCCTGTTGTTCAGTATGCGACCGGTACCGGGTCGAGCGAGCGCCAAATATACCAAGTTGCCACACTGCAAAATGGTGCCCAGGCCACGGCGACGTCGCGGGCATCGCTGCGGCTCACGGGATCGCCCGAAAAATAGTTCACGCTGATGCCGTTGAGCAGGCCCAGGTCGTCCACCGGCAGCACATTGGGCCGCATCAGGTGGAAGATGAGGAACATTTCAGCCGTCCAGCGGCCAATGCCGCGAATGGCCACGAGCTCTTCGATGATGAGCTCGTCCGACATGTCCTTCCAGGCATCGACGTGCACCGCGCCGGAATCGAAGTGAATGGCCAAGTCGACCAGGTATTCGACCTTGCGCGCCGACAGCCCTGCCGCGCGCATGTCGTCAACCTTGAGCTTGAGCACGTTGGCCGGCGTCAGCTTGCGCGGCAACACCGCGAACTTGTCCCATACGGTCTGCGCGGCCTTCACCGAAATCTGCTGGCCCACGATGCTGCGCGCGAGCGTGGTGAACGCATCGCCGCGCGACTCGAGGCAGGCATCGCCGAACTTCGGAATCAACCGCTTCATCACGCGGTCCTTCTTCGCCAAGTGCTTGCAGGCCTCCTCCCAGTAATCGGGCGTGAAGATCTGGACGCTCGATTTCCTGGTTGCAGGCATGGGGTTGGTGGTTCCGTTCACTGCGCTGCGGCCCAGGTCGTGCCGGTGGGCGAATCCTTGAGCACGATGCCTTGCGCCAAGAGGTCGTTGCGGATGCGGTCGGCCTCGGCAAAGTTCTTCGCGGCCTTGGCGGCCGCGCGTGCATCGATCTGCGCCTGGATGGTGGCTTCGTCCAGCGTAGTGCCTGCGCGCAGGAACGCACGCGGGTCGCCTTGCAGCAGGCCCAGCGAGCCGGCCAGCGCCTTCAGCAAGCCGGCTGTTTCTGCGGACTTGGTGCGGTTGACCTCGCCGGCCAGCTCGAACAGCACGGCGATAGCCTCGGGCGTGCCGAAGTCTTCGTCCATGGCGGCCTTGAAGCGCGCGGCATAGGGCTGCGTCCAGTCGATCATCACTTCGGCTGGAGCGACCAAATCGAGCGCGGTGTAAAGGCGCTTCAGCGAATTGCGGGCGTCGTCCAAGTGTGCGTCGCTGTAGTTGAGTGCGCTGCGGTAGTGCGTACGCACCAGGAAAAAGCGCAGGCTCTCGGCGTCGTACTTCTGCAGCACCTCGCGGATGGTGAAGAAGTTGCCCAGGCTCTTGGACATCTTCTCGTTGTCCACGCGCACGAAGCCGTTGTGCACCCAGAAGCGCGACAGGGGCTGGCCGTTGGCGCCTTCGCTCTGCGCGATCTCGTTCTCGTGGTGCGGGAACTGGAGATCAGCGCCCCCGCCATGGATGTCGAAGGTTTCGCCGAGAGTGGCGCAGCTCATGGCCGAGCACTCGATGTGCCAGCCTGGCCGGCCGGTGCCGTAGGCGCTTTCCCATTTGGCGTCAGCAGGCTCGGTCGGCTTGGCAGCCTTCCAGAGCACGAAGTCGAGCGGATCCTGCTTGCCGTCGAGCACGGCAACGCGTTCGCCCGCATGCAACTCGTCGAGCGACTTGCCCGACAGCTTGCCGTAGCCCGGGAACTTGCGCACCGCGTAGTTCACATCGCCGTTGTCCGAACGATAGGCCAGGCCCTTTTTTTCGAGCTTCTCGATGATGCCCAGCATCTGCGGCACGTACTCGGTGGCGCGCGGCTCGATGGTGGGAGGCTCGATGCCGAGGGCGCCGATGTCCTCATGCATGCCCGCAATCACTTCATCGGTCAGCTCACGGATCGTGATGCCACGCTGCACCGCGCGCGCAATGATCTTGTCGTCGATGTCGGTGATGTTGCGCACGTAGGTGACGGCATAGTCGCTCGCTCTCAGCCAGCGCTGCACCACGTCGAAGGCCATCATCATGCGAGCATGACCGATGTGGCACAGGTCATAAACCGTCATGCCGCACACGTACATGCGCACCCGGCCCGGTTGCAATGGGGAGAACTCCTCCAGTTCACGCGAAAGCGTGTTGTAGATGCGCAGACTCATGAGGCTCGGAAAACGTCGCTTCGCGCACGTGCGGCACGGGCGAACGACGTTGGATTTCAGGGGTGACGGGGACAGTGGCCGCGAGGGGTTGGACATGGCCCCTCGGCTACAATGCACCGCAGTATAAACGGCTGCTGCCGTGTACATTCCGGGTGTTTTCGAGGCCCGCACTTCCCAATCTTGCCGAGGCTTCATGAAGCACGTCGCGTTCTCCAAACTCTCCTTCGCCTTTGCACTGCTCTTCAGCCTGTGGGGTTCCGCCGCGTACGCCAACGACTACGACGACGTGAACACGCTGCTGCGCCAGGGCAAGTCGAACGAGGCGCTGGCCAAGGCCGACGCGTACATTGCCGGCAAGCCGCGCGATCCGCAGATGCGCTTTCTGCGGGGCGTGATCCTCACCGAGCAAAAGAAGCAGAACGAGGCCATTGCCGCCTTCACGCAGCTGACGCAAGACTTCCCCGAGTTGCCCGAGCCCTACAACAACCTGGCCGCGCTGTATGCGGCGCAGAGCAAGTTCGACCAGGCACGCGCCGCGCTGGAACAAGCGCTCAAGCTCAACCCCAACTACGCCACCGCGCATGAAAATCTCGGCGACGTGTATGCGCGCCTTGCCGCCCAGGAATATGTGCGGGCGCAGCAATTCGCCAGCACCAACGCCAGCGTTGCGCCGAAGCTCTCGCTGATCCGCCAGATCTTCAACCCGAAGACCGAGGCACAAGCCGCAACGCTGCCACCGCCTCCGGCGGAAGTTCGCAAACCGGTCGGCCGCCCGAGCAAGTAACCGGCCGCACGGGCACCCTGGCCACGGCAGCTTGCGTTGCCGGGCCCGCACCCCACATCATTCGCACACGGAGCTTTCCTTGACGATCCAAGCCTTCTTCACTTCCCCGTCCACCCGGTTCAGCCGTCGCGGTGCGTTCGCGCTGGCCGCAGCCCTCGCCTTTGCCGGTGCCGTGCATGCGCAGCAGGCGGGTCCGCGCGTGAAGCTCGCCACTTCGGCTGGCGACATCCTGGTCGAACTCGACCAGGCCAAGGCCCCCAAGACAGTCGAGAATTTTCTGCAGTACGTCAACGACAAGCACTACGACGGCACGGTGTTCCACCGCGTGATCGACGGCTTCATGATCCAGGGCGGCGGCTTCACGGCCGAGATGCAACAAAAACCCACGCGCGCGCCCATTGCCCTCGAAGCCAATAATGGCCTGAAGAACGACAGGTACACCATTGCCATGGCGCGCACCGGCAACCCGAATTCGGCCACGTCGCAGTTCTTCATCAACGTGAAGAACAACGACTCGCTCAACGCGCCCAACCCGGACGGCTACGGCTACACCGTGTTCGGCCGCGTCGTGTCCGGCACCGACGTGGTCGACAAGATCCGCGCTGTTCAAACCGGTAACAAGGGCGGCATGCAGAACGTGCCGCTCGAGCCCATCATCATCAAGTCCGCCACACTGGCGAAGTAATTTCCGAACATCCGAAAGAAGGACTCCCTCATGAGCAACCCCAAAGTCGAACTGCACATCAAGAACTACGGCGTGATCACGCTCGAGCTCGACAGCGCCAAGGCCCCCAAGTCGGCCGAGAACTTCGTCAACTATGTGAAGAACGGTCACTACGACAACACGGTGTTCCACCGCGTGATTCCGGGCTTCATGGTGCAAGGCGGCGGCTTCGAACCCGGCATGAAGCAAAAGCCCACCGGCGCCGAAATCGAGAACGAGGCCAACAATGGCCTCAAGAACGACAACTACACCGTGGCCATGGCCCGCACGAGCGCACCGCACTCGGCCACGGCCCAGTTCTTCATCAACGTGGCCGACAACGGCTTCCTGAATCACACCGCCCCCTCGGCCCAAGGCTGGGGCTACGCGGTGTTCGGCAAGGTCACCGGCGGCACCGATGTCGTCGACAAGATCAAGGCCGTGAAAACGGGCCGCAAGGGCTTCCATGACGACGTGCCGCTCGAAGACGTCGTGATCGAAAAGGCTGTCGTCGTCTCCGAATAACGACCGGCAAGACCAGGCGGGGCACGACATCGGCATGGCGGCAAATCCGGCTTTCAAGGAGCTGCTCGCCCCGCCCACGTGGCGCACCGTCGACCTGATTTCCGACCTGCATCTGCAGGCCGGCGAGCCCGCCACCTTCGAGGCCTGGCAGGGTTATTTGCAGACCACACCGGCCGATGCGCTGATCATCCTCGGCGACCTGTTCGAAGTGTGGGTGGGAGACGATGCCGCCGCCCCGCCGGGCTTCGAGGCGCAGTGCGCCGAGCTGCTGCGCCGCACGGCCGAACGGCTGCCGGTGTACTTCATGCACGGCAACCGCGACTTCCTCGTGGGCCCTGCGCTTGCGGCCCAATGCGGCTTCACGCTGCTGGACGACCCCACGGTGCTGGTGCTGCACGGTGAACGCTGGCTGCTGAGCCACGGCGACATTCTTTGCCTGGACGATACCGAGTACCTGAAGTTTCGCGCCCAGGTGCGCACGCCCGAATGGCAGGCTGCATTTCTGGCCAGGCCGCTTGCCGAACGCCGGGCGCTCGCACGCGCGATGCGCACGCAAAGCGAAGACCGAAAGCGCGACCCGTCGGCGCTCTGGGCCGATGTGGATGGCGGCGCCGCACGCCAATGGCTTGAGCAGGCGCGCGCGCGCACGCTGGTGCACGGCCACACGCACCGGCCCGCTGATCACGATCTGGGAGACGGCCTCAAGCGCATGGTGCTGAGCGACTGGGACGCGGCGGCCCATCCGCCGCGTGCGCAGCTGCTGTGCCTTTCACCCGCCGGCGCGCAACGCGTCGATCTGCGCTAACCGACGCAATGTTCAAGTGGCTGCGCCGGTTGCGCGCCCTGCCCCCAATTCCCGAAGCGGCCTGGCAGGCAACGCTCGAGCGCTATGCCTTTCTGGGCGAATTGCCTCACGCCGCACAGCAACGGCTGCGCACCCTTACGGCTGAATTCCTGCGCGACAAGGAATTTCATGGCACGCAGGGCTTCGTCATCACTGACGAGGTCGCGCTGGCAATTGCCGCGCAGGCGGTGCTGCCGGTTCTCAACCTGAAGGGCGGCCTGGACTGGTACGACGATTTTGTCGGCATCGTGGTGCATCCGTCCGAGGTCGTTGCGCGGCGCAAGATCGTCGACGAAGCACAGGTGGTGCACGAATACGATGAGGTGGTGGCCGGCGAGGCCATGGACCGCGGCCCGGTGATGCTGAGTTGGCAGGATGTGCTCGCAAGCGGCATCGCCACGGGCGGCGGCTACAACGTCGTGATCCACGAGTTTGCACACAAGATCGACATGCGCGCAGGCGATGCCGACGGCTGTCCGCCGCTGCCGCCGGGCTTTGCGGGCAAGAAGAGCGCGCGGGAGGCTCGCGCCGCCTGGCTCGCGGTGCTGCAGCCGGCATACGAAGACTTTCGCGAGAAGACGATCCTCGCCGACCGCTTTGGCGCCGAGCCGCCATGGCTCGACGACTACGGCGCGACATCGATCAGCGAGTTCTTCGCGGTGGCCTGCGAGGCCTACTTCGTGAACCGTCCGAACTTCGCGCGGGACTTCCCTGCGGTGGTGGCGCTGTTCGATGAATTCTTTCTTCCTAAACAGGGCTGATCGCCCGCCAATTCTTCATTCTTTGCTACCTATTCAGTAGCAGTTTGCCCCTTAGTATCGGTGGGTTATCAACTCACCGAAAAAGGTCAACAACATGAGGGATTGGTTCTATCAGCTCACGGGCAAGGCATGGATCGCGCTGCTGTTCGGCATTGGCATCCTGGGATGGGCAGGCTATGCGCAGTTCAAGGCGGGCGCCGAGACGCACGGCACCGCGGTGGAAGACTTGGTCGCCAAGAGCGGCACGATCGTCAGCGGCAGCGAGATCACCGAAACCACCAAGCGCCGCCGCGGCGGCACCACGACGCGCCACTACTTCGTGCTCGACGCCAAGCTCGCCGACGGCAGCACCGAGAAATGGCGCGTCGACCACGCCATCGGCCGGAGCAAGGTCGAGCCGCTGATCGACGAAGCCATCGAAGTGCGCATCGATCCCTCGGACAACAACCTCGTCTACGAGGCCAAGCTCAAGGGCCGACCGGTGGTCGCCCTGGCCGACGTGCAGAAGATCATGGAGAACAAGGACAAGGTCGCGGCATCGATGGCCACGGACAAAATCACCCTGATCGTCGGCGCCATCGCCCTGCTGCTGGGCATTGGCGGGCTGTTCGTCCGCCGCCGGATGGCGAGCGGCCATGCGGCCGAGCAGGCGGCCACCGTCCAGACGCCCGTGATCGGCGAGAAAGTCTGATCCACGCGATTTCATCGCAACATTAAAAAGGCGCCCCGCGGGGCGCCTTTTTCATGCGTGGCCATCAGCCGATGCGTTTTACTTGCGCAGCAGCGCCTTCAACGCGTTCTGCAAACGTCGCGCGCTGGCCGCATCATGCGCGGCAGCCAGCACCTTGCCAGCGTCCTGGCCCCAGGTTTGCGCCGGAGCCGGATCGCCGCGCTTCGTCAGCAGCTTGAGCTGCAGCGCGCGGCGTGCGTCGAGTTGCTCCGCAGGCGTCGGCACTTCGGCGGCCATTTCGAGGCGCAGCAGTGCTTCGGCGGCTTCATCGGGTGCAGCCTTGGGCGCCGAACCGATGGCTTGGGACCAGCCGGTGCGCACCGCTGGCGTAACCGCGCGGCCCAGTTCCTGAACGCTGGGCAGCTTGGAGGCATCGCGTTGCTCCCATGCGCCGAGCACTTGCGTGAGCGCTTCGCCGTGGGCCTGGGCCGCCAGCTTGCGCAGCGCCATGTCCGCACGCTCGAGGGCTTCGCGCTGCGCGCGGAAAGCGGCATCGCCGAGCCGCGGACCTCGGTCTTCGAAGCGCGGCGGACGGTCGCCGAAGCGGCCCGCCGGTGCACCGCGATCGCCGCGGTCGCCACGGCCATCAGCGCGAGGTGCCCCGCGCTCGCCAGGACGACCGGGGCCGCCCGGGCCCGGACGGGCACCATCGCGCCGGTCGCCGAACCTGCCGCCTGCACGGGCTGCCGGGGCCGCTTCGGCCTTCTTGTTACCGGGACGGTCGTCGCCGCGCACGGCAACCACCGGCTTGGGGGCCGGCTTCGGCGGTGCGGGCGGTGCCTTGGCTTCTTCGGCCGCAGCAGGTTCGCTGCCTTCGTGTGCCGCGCTGTCGGCTCGCGCCGAAGAATCTGCGCCGTCGGCCGGGGCCACCAGATCGGGGTTGGCGGCTGGCGCCGATTCGGCGCGCGTGCCGGGCAAGGCTTCCGCGTCGCTCGGGCCCGGGGCCTGTTCGGCGCTCTCGCCAAACTCGGCCGCGGCTTGCCCGGGTGCGATCACCTCGGTAGCGCCGACCGAAGGTCCGTCGCTGGAGGGCGCGGGTGCCGGTGGGGGCGCCTCGCCGCGCAGCGCGGCTTCGAGCCGGGCAATGGCGGCGCGAATCTTCTGCACGTCGCCGCCGGCATTGGCAGCGTCGAGCGCCTTGGAAGCCTCGAGCACATGGCGGTCGTGTTCGCTCATCGCGGTCGCGGACTTCTCGCGCTCCGCGGTCTTGCGATTGAAGGCTTCGTCGATGGGTGCGCGGAACGCGTCCCACAGCTTCTGTTCGTGGCGGCGGTCGAGCGGCACGCTCTGGGCCTCCGCCTGCCAGCGCTGTTGCAGCGCCTTGACGGCATCGATGCGCAGCATGGGCTGGGCACCAAGCTCGGCGGCCTCGGCGATCATGGCCTGGCGTCGTTCGATGCTGGCCTTTTGCGCCGTCTCGAAAGGTGCGCGCGCGGCGCCGAATGCTTCGTTCCACTGCGGCTGCAACTCGGCGAAGACCTTCTCGCCCACGTGGCCGGCATCGCGCCAGCGGTCGGCAAACTGGTGCAGCGCGCGGTTGTGCGCCTTCAGGTCGGAGGGGGTGGCATGCTCGGCCGCCCAGGCCTTGACCTCTTCGATCAGCGCCACGCGGTGGGCACGGTGCTCGGCCGCGTCGGCGCGAACCTTTTCGAGCCAGGCTTCGACCACCTTGTGGGCTTCGTTGCAGGCTTCGTCGAAGCGCTTCCACAGCGCATGGTTGGGCACGCCGCCCTGGTCGGCCTGCTTCCATTGGTCGCGCAGCGAACGCAGCGTTTCCTGCATCTTGCGGCCGCCGAGGGCCTGGCCTTCAGGGCGCTTGAGCAGGCCTTCAGCCTTGGCAACGAGGTCTTCGCGCACCTTGTCGGCGCTCCAGCGCTGCCAGCCTTCGAGTTCGCCGGCTGCCACCAGCGCCGCATGCACGCGCGCTTCGAGCGGGGCATCGACGAGCTTGCCGTGTTCCTTCAGCACCGCGCGCAGTGCCGCGGCCGCACCGGCGCTGGCCTTGCCGTGGCCTTCGGCGGTTTCCTGCTCGAGCTTGGCAAGGGCCGCTTGCACGGCGTCTTGCGCGGCTGCGCGCACGGCCGGATCGACCTTGGGTGCGGCCGGCTTGGCGGGCGCGGCCTTGGGCGCCACCACCTCACCGCGCGCGGCGCGCAGCTCGTCGGCCCACACGGGCACCGGCGGCAGGGGTGCCGCAGCGTCTGCCGCCGCGGCCTGCGCCTGGGCCAACGCCGCATGGAACGCATCGGACACGACCAGCAATTGCGCCTTCGACGATTCGAGCTGCGGGGCAAACCTGGCATCCAGGCTGCTCCAGTTGGCATCGGCTGTGATGTCGGCGGCCTGTTGCTGCCAGTGGGTCACGTCGGCGCGCAGCGATTCCTCGGCGGCCTGGGCGTCCTGCCAGCCCTTGGTCGAGAGCACTTCGAAGCGCTGCGCGAGCAGCACGGCGGCTTCGCGGTGCACCTGGGCACGGTGCTGCAGGTCTTCGATGCCCTTCACGCGCTCGGCAAGTTGCACCTTGAAACCGGCCAGCGGCTCGCGCGAAAGCGGCGCGCCGGCCTTGGCGGCGTCGCGCTGCCAGGCGAGCGCATCGGCAATGTTGAGTTTGGATTGGCCCAGCAACGCCTCGGCCTTTTGCGCCCATTCGGCGGCAATCGCTTCCTGGCCCTTGGCGCGCTTGAGTTCGTCGAGCTTTTCGCGCAAGAGGCGCGCCGCGCCCTTGTCGCGGCCGCTCAGCTCCTTGAAGACTTCCTGCATCTGCTCGGGCGCGGGGTTGCCCGCGAGCCAGTCGCGGATGCGCGCGGCGCGCTCGCCCGAGGTTGGCGCGGTGAAGGCGCCGCCGGTGAGCGTGTCGAGGGCCTGGAGGTCGTGTGGCTTGGAAGAAGTAGAGGTCACTTGCGCGAGATCGTTGTCTGAAGAGAGAAAGCGAAGGCGCCGGCAAAGGCCGGCGCACATCGACATTTTCACCCAGTTGTGGCGGGCGGTTGAATTCCATGCCGGGACAGCAGCCAAATAGCTGCTGGAAGGCCCGGGCGGCGGCCTACATATATAGAGAGCCGGCGCAAAAAACCAAGTGCTCTTCTGAGCTACTTCATAGCCAAGTTGAGTTCGGCGCCCGGTTTCCAATCGGCGCCGCCTGCCTTGGTTTTCACGGCGCCGAGGAACAGGCGTTCGCTCGGGAGCTTTTGCGCCAGGAGGTAGTCGCGCACCACGGCGCCGCGCTCCACGGCCAGTTGCCGCATCGACTCTTCATCGACCGGAATGCTGGTGATCAGCAGGTTTTCCATTTCCTTCACCGGCAAGTCCCTGGCCAGCCCGACCATGTTGCGCGGCTTGGTGATGTCGGCGCGCTTGTATACGGCGGTCAGGAGCTCGGGGTATTCGGCATCGGTGACTGGCGGCACGTCGGTGCCCGCCTGGCCGCCGCGCACGGCCGCACGCCGCTTCTCGGCCTGGGCCAGTTGGCGCAGGCGCTGGCGCTGGTAGGCATCGCGCTCCTGCTCGAGGCTGGAAGTGCCGACCACCGTCATCTGGAGAGTCGGACGCTCCGCCAGGGCCTTGGCGACCTTGTCCAGACTTTCCTTGGCGCTCGCGCTGAGCACCGAGCTGCCGGGTTCGAAGGTGATGGTGCTCGATTCACCGCTGCCCCCGCCGAGCCCACCGGTCAGCAGGCTGAACGGCGATGTCGCCGCTTTGACGATGAGGTTGACGATGGCCTTGAAGATCAGCGGACCGATGCTGAACTGCGGATCGTTGAGCGAGCCGCGCAGCGGCAGGTCGACGTCGATCACGCCGTTGCGGTCGGCCAGCAGGGCTACCGCCAGCCGCACTGGCAGGCTGTTGGGTGCGCCCTGCACTTCGTCGCCGAACTGCAGCTGGTTGAGCACCAGCTTGTTGGTGGCCGTGAGCTGGCCGTCGGCCGCAATCTTGTAGTTGACGTCCATGCTCATCTTGCCGCGCTCGATGCCATGGCCCGAATAGCGCACCGAATATGGCGACAGCGGCGCCAGGTCGAGATCGCGCATCTTGGCCGTGATGTCGAGCTCGAGCGGCTTGGCCAGCGGGTTGAGCTTGCCGGTGATTTCCAGCGCCGCCGTCTGCTGCGCCTTGCCGCGCAGTTCCAGGTCGGCCAGCGCCGGGCGGCCGCTCTCGCCCTTGGGCGGGTTCGACGAGAAGGAACTGAGCTTGCCGGTCAGTTCGCTCAGGTCGGCCGAGTAATTGGGCTTGACGAACAGGTCGGTGAAGTCGATCCGCCCGTTGACCAGGCTCATCGGGCCGAAGTTGATGACCGGCTTGGGCCCAGTGTCGGCTTCGGCCTGCGCCGTTGCAACAGGCGCCGAGGCCGGCCTGGCCGGCTCGGGGCTGCCGCCGACCATGGCCTCGGCCGACGCCGGGGCGCCGCCGGACTGCGGCAAGGGCGCCGTGGTGGTGCTGGTTCCGCCCAGGCTCCTGCGGGTCTTTGCCTCGGCACTGGTTGCCGCCGCGGCATTGCCTTCCGCCTCACCCTTCTTGGTCAGGTTCAGCAGGTTCAGCCGCCCGGTGGGGTCGACGATCACACGGGCAAAAAAGTCGGTCAGGGTGGTTTCGCGCACGTCCACCGCCGGCGGCGCGTTGGGCGCCATGCTCACCTGGAGGCCGCGCAGACTCAGCGTCTTCCAGCTCAGCAGCTGGTTGGTGTTGCGGTCGAAACCGGGCGACTGGGTCAGCGAGATGCTGTTGGCGCGGAAATCGTCGAGCGCGGTGTCCCCGGCCAGCTTCAGGGTCATGCCGGCCGGTGCGCTTGCATAGCGCACGGTGCCGCGATAGCTCGCGAACGCGCGGCGAATGTCCACATTGAGGGCATCCGCGTAGTAGGCCTTGAAGGCATGGGCGGGAAAAGACGCCACCTCGAGCCGGCCTTCAGCCGAAAGCGGCTTAAGCACCACGTGGCCCTTGTAGTCGAAGCGGCCCGGCTCGGCCCGCCGCGAGCCGATGCGCCCTGAAATCTGCAGCGGCGACACCGTGCTGGTCTCGGGCGCGACCTTCTGCGCGTTCAGGTTGAGCGCCGTGATCTCGACCGCCACAGGCGTTGCGCTGGCCTTGTCCGCATAGGAAAGCGTGCCGTTGTCGACCGCGAGCGTGCCGATGGTCAATGCCCACGGCCTGGTGTTGGCGCCCGGCGCTGCGGCCGCCGACCCGGCGCCCGCGGGCTTGGGCGCGGCCACCTTGGCCTCTGCCGTCGCGCCACCGGTGGGCGCCTTCAGCCAGCGCTCGAACATCCAGCGCTTTTCGCTGTCGCGCTCTATATGAACCTTCGGATTGGTGGCGGTGAAAGAAGCCACGTTCAGCGTGTGCTTCGTCATGTCGACCTCGGCGTCGACCAGTTCGAAGCGGCCGACGCTCGCCAGGGCGGTCTTCGCCTGGGTGAGCGCCAGGCCGTCGGCAGCCAGCCGCCGGGCCTTGAACTTGAGGTCGGGCTGGGCCCAGGCGATGTCGATCTGTCCGCTGAGCTTGCCGTCGAGCGTGGGCTCCAGGCTTTGCGCCAGATAGGGAGCCGCCAGCGACAGCGGCAGCGCGTCGACTTCGGTCTGCACATCGGCCATCTTGTCGGTGGCGCTGCCCTGGAACTTGAGGGTTGCGCCGGCGACGGCGGTGCTGCCGTTGAACTTGGCCGGCTTTTCCATGGGCCAGGTGACGCCGGTCACATCGAGGCCGAGAGCGCTCAGGTCGATGGCTGCGGTGGGATTGACGGTCTCGTCGCGCCAGCCGATGCGCCCGCCGCTGAGCGCGAGCTTGTCGACCTGGACCTTGAGCTTCGGTTTTTCAGGTGCCTTGCCGTCCGGAGCGCTTGCCGCGGCGGCGGGAGGAGCCGCTACTTTTTCGGCGGCCCCCGTGGTCGGATCGGTGGCCAGCAGGTTGAGTTGGCCCTTTGCATCGCGGGCGACCGCAAGCTGCGGAGCGGAGAGCGCAACTTCGCTCAGATGAAATACCGATTCCAGCGGCCGTACGTCGGCCAGCGCCAGCTTGAGCGACTCGAAGCCGAGCAAGTCTCGGCCGCGTGCATCGCCCAGCTTCGCGCCGCGGGCTTCGATGGTGCCGGTGATCTTCAGGCCGGGCGCGGCGGCCTGGGCAAAGTCGATTTTCAGGTCGGCATCCAGGCTGCCGGCCTGCAGCTTGACCGGCAAGCCGCCGGGTATGTAGCCCAGGTAGGGCACCAGGTCGAGCCCCTTGAACTGCACATGGGCGTCGGTCTTGCGACTTTCGGCGAACGGGGTTGTGAGCGCAGCCGAATCGAACTTGCTTCCGTTGAGGGTGAAGGCAAGCTTGGGCTCGGTGTTGATGTCGCGCTTGGAAGCCAGGTTGCTCAGGAACGGCACGTTGAGCACGAAGTCGCGCAGCTCGTGCTTGCGCTTGACGGTCTGGTCGTCGAAATCGACCGCGCCGTTCTTGATGGATATGTTGTAGATCGCGAAGCGCGCGGGCTCGGTCTTGGGGTCGGGCGGCGGGCCGGCCGCGAGCTTGGCCACGATGTCGTCGATGTCGTACTTGCCGTCGGCAAGGTGCGTGAGGAGGATGGCCGGCGACTCGACCGACACCGCATCGATCACCGGCGCCAGGCGCAAGAGCGACTGCAGCTCGGCGTCGGCATAGATGCGCTTGACGGCCACCTGGGGCCGGCTGCCGTCGGCCGTGGCAATGCTCAGATCGTTCAGCGCGAGTTCGAGGGTCCAGGGCTTGAAGTCGATCTTGCCCACGGTGACCTGCCGGCCGAGCTTCTCGCTTGCGATCTTCTGGATCTGGCTCTTGGCGATGGGCGGAACAGCGAGCCACGCAATGGCCCACAAGGCCAGAAGAACCAGCAAGGCGGCGATCCCACGCCGCATCCATTTGTTTTGTTTGAGCGAAGCTACATCCATCGCGGGAGTGTGCCGCAAAGAGAAGCAAAGCCAGAAACAAGAAAGCCCGGCAATTCGACGAAAGTCTCATTACCGGGCTTGATGGCGGGCATAAGACCCATGCCATCGTTTCGCGCGACCGGAAGTCAATGGTTCCTGCCGTGCTGGCAGCAAGAGATTGCCGCCGTGGATCCTCCATCGTTCGAGCCCTTGACTTGCACCTCGGGCTGCCGGATTTCGGAAAACCGCCTGAGAACTCAGGCGTGTTCAGATTAGGCGCCGCACGCTTGCATTGCAATGCCCGCATCCAAGGGATTTCCCTGTTGCTTCGAATCAAAAAGTTGGATTTGTTTAAATATGTAATCACATAAGGGAATGAATCCTTATGCTTGACCGAGTATTTAGCCACGCTAGAATCCGCCTGCCCCTGGCCTGCCCCAGACCCAGCAGGGGCCCCTGAACCCGCTGCCGAATTCCCACGGCTTGATCAGGTCGCCGCGCCCTCACCCCTACACCTCCACGCGCGGAGCCTGATTCGTACCAATCAAGCGCCGCTGCCTCATCCGTCGTCCTCCGGGCGCTGCGATCAGGTGCCGCATAGAAAGGAAGAGCGATGAACAAGGCGTTTGATGCCACAGCCCGCGGGCTAAGGACCTTTGCGTCCGATGTGGCAGACGGCTTTTTTGAAATCACCCACAACGGGTTTGCACTGGTCGGCCTGGCTATTGTGTTCGCGGCTCTCGCCCTGGTGGCGCGGCCTGATCTGCGCCAGACCGGCGAAGAGCAGCTCATGGGCTGGCTCCAGTCGCGCAAGCCTGCGCCCGAGCCAACCGACCTGGAGCCGACGGCCATCGTGCGCACCACGGCCGCGAGCCCCGGCGACCTGCCCAAGCAGCAAGCCGCGGTGGCCTACTGGCTCAGCAAGAAGTACCGCGTGGCGGCCGAGCCGCTCAGCGTGCTCGTCGCAGAGGCGTACCAACTGGGCAAGCGCACCAAGCTCGACCCGACGCTGATCCTGGCCATCATGGCGGTCGAATCGAGCTTCAACCCGTTCGCGCAGAGCCACGTGGGCGCGCAGGGCCTGATGCAGGTCATGACCCGCGTTCACGGCGACAAATATGAAAGCGCCGGCGGCACGCTCACCGCTTTCGACCCCGTGACCAACATGCGCGTCGGCGTGAAAGTGCTGCAGGAATGCATCGCCCGCGCCGGTTCGCTCGAAGGCGGCCTGCGCTACTACGTGGGCGCAGCCAATCTCGACGACGACGGCGGCTATGCCAACAAGGTGCTGGCCGAGCACGAGCGGCTGCTGCAGGTGGCCAACGGCCGCAACCCGCCGACCACGACCGCGCCCATCGTCCGCGCACAGCCGATCCCCATCGCTGTACCGCCGAAGCCGGAGCAAGCTGCCGAGCCGGTGGTGGCCGATCCTCAAAAAGTCGCACTGCTTTCCGAGGTTTCCTGAGCCCCTGCCCCATGGGCAAAACCATGGGGTGAGCTACACTCCGTTCCGTACGCGACTGGCGATAGGCGCAGCACCTCCAAAGGTGCCATGCGCTGACGTGGAATACCACTGGGAAGCGTGCCGCCTGGCATCCATTCAGGCGTTCAGCCGTTCGCCTGGGCAGCCCTTGTTTGGTTGAAGAACAAGGACCTCGTCTTCAAAGGACTGCCATGTACCAACGCAATATCCTGGTCGAACAGACCGATCCCGAAATCTGGGCTGCCATCCAGGCCGAAAACGCACGCCAGGAACACCACATCGAGCTCATCGCGAGCGAAAACTACGCCTCGCCGGCCGTCATGGCCGCGCAGGGCTCGCAGCTCACCAACAAATACGCCGAAGGCTACCCGGGCAAGCGCTACTACGGCGGCTGCGAGCATGTCGACGTGGCCGAGCAGCTGGCCATCGACCGCATCAAGCAGATTTTCGGCGCCGACGCCGCCAACGTGCAGCCGCATTGCGGCGCATCGGCCAACGAGGCCGTGATGCTGGCCTTTTTGAAGCCCGGCGACACCATCATGGGCATGAGCCTGGCCGAAGGCGGCCACCTCACGCACGGCATGCCCCTCAACATGAGCGGCAAGTGGTTCAACGTGGTGAGCTACGGCCTGGACGCCAACGAAGCCATCGACTACGACGCAATGGAGAGCAAGGCGCACGAGCACATGCCCAAGCTCATCATCGCCGGCGCCTCGGCTTATTCGCTGCGCATCGATTTCGAACGCTTCGCCAAGGTAGCCAAGGACGTGGGCGCGATCTTCATGGTCGACATTGCCCACTACGCAGGCCTTGTGGCCGCGGGCGTCTACCCCAACCCTGTGCCGCATGCCGACGTGGTGACCTCCACCACGCACAAGAGCCTGCGCGGCCCGCGCGGCGGCATCATCCTGATGAAGTCGCAGCACGAGAAAGCCATCAACAGCGCCATCTTCCCGGGCCTGCAAGGCGGCCCGCTGATGCACGTGATTGCCGCCAAGGCTGTCGCCTTCAAGGAAGCCATGACGCCGGAGTTCAAGGCCTACCAGCAGCAGGTGGTCAAGAACGCCCAGATCGTGGCCGACACCCTCACCGAGCGCGGCCTGCGCATCGTGAGCGGGCGCACCGAAAGCCACGTGATGCTGGTCGACCTGCGCTCCAAGGGCATTACCGGCAAGGAAGCCGAAGCCGTGCTGGGCGCCGCCCACATGACGATCAACAAGAACGCGATCCCCAACGACCCTGAAAAGCCGATGGTGACCAGCGGCGTTCGCATCGGCACACCCGCCATGACGACGCGCGGCTTCAAGGACGAAGAAGCCCGCATCACGGCGAACCTGGTGGCCGACGTGCTCGAGAACCCGCGCGATGCGGCCAACATCGATGCGGTGCGCGCCAAGGTGCATGCGCTCACGAGCCGCTTCCCTGTCTACCGCTGATCGTCCGCAAGACCTGGCCGCATGAAATGCCCTTTTTGCGGTCATCTTGAAACGCAGGTCGTCGAGACCCGTGTTTCGGAAGACGCCGACTTCGTGCGCAGGCGCCGCCAGTGCAGCGCCTGCGACAAGCGCTTTACAACGTACGAGCGCCCGGACGTGAACTTTCCGGTCGTTGTGAAGAAGGACGGCAGCCGCGCCGACTTCGACTCGACCAAGGTACGCGCCTCGATGATGCTGGCGCTGCGCAAGCGGCCGGTGAGCATCGAGCAGATCGACAACGCGCTGCTGCGCATCGAGCAGAAGCTGCTGGCCAGCGGCCTGCGCGAAATCGATTCGACCAAGGTTGGCGAGCTTGTCATGCGCGAGCTCAAGAAGCTCGACAAGGTGGCCTACGTGCGCTTTGCCTCGGTGTACCGCAGCTTCGAGGACGTGGACGAGTTCAGGCAGCTGCTGCGGGACATTTGAGCAAGCGGCGTCGCGGCAAGCCCCGGCGCCCGTTCATTTGCCGACGCTGCCGCACACGCCGCTTCCGCACTCACCCCGGACATCCGGGTTGCAGACCCTGGCGCGGCCCGACGCGGACACCACAATCGAAGCTCTGCGGCCCGACTCGGCTTTCAGCGTCAGGCATCCGGCGCCGAAGCCCGTGCCGCCCGCCCGGCGCGAGAAGCCATTGCTGTCGTAGTCCAGCCCCCGCACGAATCCATCTCCAAGCGCTGCGTCGACGCTCACCCCGTTCGGAAGCTTTTCGAACTTGCGCACCGTTTGCATTGCACTTTCCGGCCCGGCCTGCACGGCCCAGCCGCTCGACCAGTCGCTGCCCGCGAGGGCGCCCACATGCACCTTCTGCGAACGCTGGATGGCCTCGGTGCGGGCCAGGTTCAGCGCGGCCACGAAACCGCTCGAAGCTGCGGCAAGCCGCTGGTTGAGCAGCAGATCGCGAAACGCGGGAACGGCTAGCGAGCCCAGGATCGTCATGATGGCCACCACGGCCATCAATTCGACGAGGGTGAATCCGCCTGATGCGACGCTCGCGCACATGGCGCATCGCCGGCCACTCCTCATTGCCAGCACCTGGCGCCCGCCGTGCCATTGCAGCCCTTGTCTCCCATGCTGTCGATCCAGAGGGCTCCGACCTCCGGATCGGCGTAGCCGGGCTTCGGGGTTGCCGTGAGCCTGATGCAGCGCTCGATGGTGCCCTGCCCCTCGCAATTGCCGCTCTCGACGAGGTACTTGCCGCCCGCACCTCCCTCGCCGGATCCGCCTTCGTAGCGCTTGTACTGCCCGGCCATGGTGTATTGCCGCTCTTGCTGCTGCATCTGCTGCATCAGGGCGGAGCGCGCTTCGGTGCGCCAGCCCTTGCGCATGAAGTCCATGTACGACGGATAGGAGATGGCGGCCAGGATGGCGAGGATCGCGACCACGATCATCAATTCGATGAGCGTGAAGCCGCGAATGCGAGTGGCGGTGCCGTTTGCCGGCGTGGCGGCTTTCATGGCTTTGCTCCCTGAAAATCGACGATCTGGCGCCAGTTCAGGCGCCCGGCTACCTGCGAAACCTGGCCGCCTTCCACCGGCTGCACAGTCGAAATGGCGGCCCCGCCAGGGCTGCCTCCAGAGCCGACGTTGATTGCCGAGAGCTTCTTCGTGGCCGAACGGCGCCCGAACGCATCAGGTGAGGCATACGCCCCTTCTCCAAGCGCAACGAGCAAAGGCGACGACAACAAACCCACCGTTGAAGGCACGCAGGTCCCGCCCTTCGAAAGCCCTGTCATTGCATTGACCGCGCAGCTGCGGCCGCCGCCGCTTGCGTCGCAGGCATTGCCATTCGGTATCAGCGTGTTGAAAAACAGGTAGCCATCGCTGAGCGCCAGCCGGGTCACCTGCCGCTCGCCAGAGTCGAGCGACCCGGGAAGATCGAAGTACCAGCCGCGGCGGCTTGCCACGCTGCGGTTTCCGGTGCCGTAGACGAAAGGTTCGCCCACGATGGCCGGCAGTGCCTGGCCGGCCGCAGCGGCCGCGGTGCGCGCCTGAAGCTGGGTGCGCGTTTCGTGCGCGGAAATGGCGGTGCCCGAGTCGTACACGCCGTAGAGCGTTTGCACCGCATGGCTGGCGCTGCCGATGTCTTCGGCGCTCACGAACTTGCCGGTGCCGAAGAGCACGATGGCGCCGCCGTTCGGCCCTGCCCCCACCTCCGGCGCCACGGTGATCGGTTGGCGCTTTGCGCCCGCACCGGATGACATCGCAACCATGAGCGGCAGGCCCTTCAACCCGAGTGCGTTGTCCTCGTTCCATGGCGCACGGCCGGTGAAATCGAATTTCCACAGGTTGCCTTGCGTATCGCCTGCGTACAGCCAGCGCACCGATCCGTCCGCTGCTGCGTAGTCGCCGGGCGTGCCAAGGGCATTTGCCAGCGTCTTGTCCGCTGGAGCCGGCAGCACGACCTTGTGATAGTTGACGCCCCGCTTCCAGGCAGCGCCAGCGGGCTTGTCGAGCGAGAGCAGGAACAGCGCCCCGCGCCGGTCCGGATTGGCGTTGTTGAAGCCGGAGGGAACCACGGCAAACCACCCATAGGCCGCGGCCCCGGTGCGTGTGGCTGCGGAAAGGCGGAACTTCAAGATGCGCGGCGCGTGGAGCACATGGCCCATGTCCTCGTCGTCGAGACCGGTGAACTCCCACAGAACCTTGTCAGCTGAAAACGCAGCGGGGTTCGAGACATCGAGCGCAAGGACGCCGCTTGCCCCAGCACCCATTCCGGAAACCAGCACTGTCTTCCAGCTGCCATCGGCCATCCTGGCTTCCGTTGCGGCGGGGGACCCATCGACATAGGACTGATGCACATGGTCTGGCGAGCTGTAGCCCCCGAGCTTCGGCAACACGGCGCGTGGCACGTAGGCGAAGAGCTCGCTTCCCGTGGCGGCCGAGAAGGCGTGCAGCATGCCGTCGTTGGCGCCGACGTACACCGCCGGGGGCCGCGCCTTGTTCGCCTCCAGGAACAGGCGATAGCCGGCATCCTGCACATGCGGGCCCGGCGCGCCCATGAACAGCGGGTTCGAATTGGCAACATCGCCCATGACCGAGTCACGCACGCGGAATGTTCCACCCGGCGCCGACAGTTCCTTGCGGCGGTCCCCGCGCAAATAAGCCACCCGGTCGGCTCCCAGTGCATCGGATGCCGCGGGCACCGCATAAGGCGTGGAGTTCAAATGGCCTCGCGCTAGGTTGTCGAGCGACTCCCAGCGAAAAGGCGTGCCTCTGCCTGCCGACGAAAGGGTGAAGATGTTCCTGTCCGAGGGATCGCGCGCCACAAGTGCCGGCTGAGCGGATGCATTGCCGGTCAACAGGGCTCCCGCGTCCCATGCGGGTTCATCGGCCTGGCGCACCGTGCCCGCAGCGGCGTCGTAAGCCAATGGATACGACAGCAGCGTGCCCGACCAGCGGCGTCCGCTGAACCGCGGCACGTAGAGGCTGCTTCCGGCTTCCGCGATGCGGTCCGACGAAACGGCCGCGTTCGCCGTGCTCCCGCCTGATGGCGCTGCTGCCGACTCGAAAATCCGGTGGATCGCACCTAGCAATTGCCGCGGCTCGCCCACCAGGAAGTAGTTGGACGGCTTGGGCTGGCCATCGTCGTCGATGCCTTCGGCCCATTCGGAATTGCCCGCCACGTCGGTCTGGCCACCGCCGCCTGAGGCCCTGAACGGATTGCCGTCCGCGTTGCTGTCTGCAAAGCCCCCGTACTTCGACGCCAGATGAAGCGCGCTGCCGCGCTGCGCTTGCCCGATGGTCCCCTGCCCGCCCGCGTCCAGGTCTATGCCGAAGGTCTGGACCCGCACGTCGGGGTAGTCGGCGCGAATCTTCTGGGTGTTCGCCCAATAGGCCAGGCCCGCCATGCCGAACGACCCCTTGTCGGCGCCTGTTTCCGCAGCTGCGATGGTGCTCGCCGTCAGTTGCGCGCCGCCCTTGTAGTTGAAGGCAGGAAGGCCGCGATTTCCGGTCGTTGCAAGACCGGCCTTTCCCGAAGGGTGGGTATAGGACAGCGACTCGCGGTTCTCGAAAGCGCCGACCAGGCGGGTCCAGTAGGAAGTGTCGGGCTCGAACGACGCGTTGCTGAAGCTGCGGCCCCCGCCCGGCAGCCCGGGCAAGGAACGATCGCCGTGCGTTTCGAGATCTCCGATCGCCAGGATGAAGTTCTTGCGGCAGCTCGCACCCACTGGGTCCCAGCTCTTGTGGCCGTCAGTGCGCCACTGCGCAGTGTCGTTGTAGACCGGCAGCCCGTCCTTGCGCGGATCGTCGCCAGCTGCGACGCCCGCGATTGCATCCCGCGTGGGCACCTTGCCTTGCAGATAGCGCAGCGACTCGTAGTACAGCTCACCCGCTGGGTCGAACTTCTTGTACGCACCGGCGCGTCCGAAGCGGTTCAGATAGCCGATGATTCCGCCGGAGCGGCCGCCCTGCGCGGTGGATATCGGATCGCCGAGAAAGACGCCGGTCCTGGCATCCCATTCGGTCTGGGGGTTGTCCACCCTGTCGAGCTTGGCCTCCAGCTTTCTCGGCCCGGCGTATTTCATCGGGGCGCGCAACACGCCTCCATAACGGGCCTGGTCGTTGTCGAGCAGATAGCCGAACACGGCGAAGCGAAGCCTGTCGGCGTAGCGCTGTATCTCTCCGGCGGGCTTGAAATTGCCGCTCGGGTACTTGAGGCACAGGTCGCCGCGCGCCGCCGCTTCGGCCGCGGTGCAGACCTCGACCCGCGCGAAGTACGGAGCGCTCACCGCGCCAGGGCCGTATTTCTGGTCGGTGCCGGGGCTGGCGCAGCTGCCGCTTGCGCTCGGTCCGACGAACATGCGGTCACCGCAATGATTGAAGTGAAGCGTGCCCGCCGAGCGCAACCCGCTACTGCTGCCCGCCACCAGCGGCGTGAGCTTGTCAAGGTTGCCGGCCACGGTCTTGTCGGGAAAGTGGCTGCTCCGATAGAAGTCTTGCGGCAGCACTGCGCGTTGCAGCACGGTACGGTCGGCTTCGTCCACCACCCGGTCGCCACCTGTCAATGCAAGCCTCAGCACGTCGACGGTGGACGTCGCGGCCCAGTTCAACAGGTTGCCGCTCCATTGATGCGCGCACGCGATCTCGCCGCCGGCGAGCCGGGTTGCCGGGGACAGGCGCTTGAAGTGGCCATCGGCGGGGGCGTAGCCGTAGCAGGCCATCGGATCCCAATAGCCCAGGTAGGCCCTCTTCCAGTCGAAGCTGCCGCGATAAGCCGCCCCGGTGTTCGAGAACTCCAGGGCAAGGTCGAGCACCATGTTCGGGTCGACGCGCGACGCCATGGAAGACAGCGGCTCGCTCGGGAGCTCTACAGCCGGCGCCACGCCGCTCTCCGCTGCAAATACCGAGGTACCGATGCAGAGCACCCATGCAGCAACAGCTGCCGCCAAGCGCACGCGACTTTCAGGAGAACGCATTCGGATTCCGTTTCAGCAAAAGAGGGGAAAGTCAGGACGGGCAACCTGGGCTGGCGGCCGGCTTGTACAAATTGGTTTGCAGCACCACCTGCGTCTCGTCTCGTACGCCGTAGCCGATGGCCGTGACGCGAAAAAGATGCGAGGCGTTTCGCGCGCTTGCGCTTTGGAGCTGGCTGGACTGCCACCCGCCGAGGTTGCGCACCGCTTCCACGATGTAGCGCGGAGCGCGTGCGGAGAGCGCGCCGCCGCGAGCGCCTGCGGCCGCACCGGCCGTTGCGTAGGTTTGCGCGGTGAAGGTGCCGTAGGCGACCGAGGTTGTGCTTTCGGCTGCGAAGTCAGCCGTCATCCAGGCCGGGTTGGCGCCGTCCTCGGCTTGGGCGCACAACCCTTGGTGAATGCCCGTGCCGCCGCATCCCGCAACAAAGGCCGAGACATCCTTGCCGTTGAAGACACACAGTCGCTGCGCCGCGCTTGGGTTCGGGCCGAGAAGGTCTCGCTCGGCGTCGACCAGCGCCGCTTCGGCGGCCTGGAACGCGATCTCGGTGTCGCGGTCGTTGCGTGCGCTTCGCTCGCCGACCAGCGAGACCTGCGCCGCACCGATGCCCAGCACCATCGCGATGAGCAGCATCAGCAGCACCACGATCAACGAGAAGCCTCGCTGCGGCGAAGGGCCGCTCCGGCTCATGGCGCCGGCTCCTTCATGACGTTGCGCAGCATGACCGTGAAAGTGGAGGTGCGCCTCAACCTGCCATCCGCCGGCGGCATGAAGCTCGCGCCAGGAAAGTCGGCGCCGAGTGGATAGAGAAGCTCAACCTGCGTTCGTGCTCCGCCAATGCCAGGGCCGCTGCGCGCAACCATGCCGATGCGAAGACCGACCACCTTGCGCCACTCGTCGTTGATGCCGGCGGTGGAGCCCGCCAGCGCCTCCAGTTGCACCGCATCGAGCCAGCGTTCAGGCACGCCGTCGCCATTGCCGTCGTAGGCGTAGACGACCTTGAATACCTCGATGCCGCGCGCAAGCGGCTCGGACCTGAACGCGCCTTGCTTGTCGCTGCGGTACTTGCAATAAAGCTCGGGCTCCTTGTCGGTGGCTTCCGCCACGAAGAAGAAGCTCCATGCACGATCGTCGAGCGACGGTACGTCGTCCGCAGGCCCAGCTTGGGCAATGCCCATGCAATCGACCATGGTGCCGTCGGGTTCGCTGTCGCCGCCTCCGGCGCGGCTGCGGCCGAAAAACCGCACCCGCAGCGAGTCGCTCCCGTTCACGCCCCTGCTGTTGTGGCTGCCGTGGCTTTCATCCATGGAACCGACCCGAGCATTGCTCGCGCCGACGATGTCCAGGTCGGATGGATCGTCATGCGAGGCCATCAGGTTTGCGCTGCTGCCGATGACCACGGTGCCGTCGGAGCCCAAGCGGTCCGGTGCGTAGTCGGAATAGCCGGCTTGCCGCACGATGCCCCTGACGACGGCAGCCGCGAACCTCAGCGAATCTTCCGCCGCCTGCGCTTCTGCATTGGCGGTAAAGAGCTGCCGGCTACCAAGGAAGGTGGCCATGGCGGCCAGCACCACCACCAGGCCGATCGCGGCGGCGACCATCAGCTCGACCAAGGTCATCCCGCACTGGCGCCGGCGTCTTGGGTAACAAGGAACTCGCATGCCCGCCGCTCCCTAGCCGGAAACCAGCTGCATCACCAGTCGAGGCGGCAACTCCCGCTGCGGCTTGCCGTCGTGCTTCGCGTCCGCGGCATCGACGTGCGGCACCCAGCCGAGCTTGACGACCACGTTGCGGCCTGACTGGCTGCATGGCCATGTGTATTCACCGGCCGACGCGTTCCAAAGGTTGTCGTCGAAGCACACGCTGACGCGGGCACCAGGCAATGCCTTGGCAACGCGGCGCTTCCATTCGCTCATGTCCCAGGCAGCCAGGCTTTCAGGATCGCAAGCCGCGCCTGCCGCCGCGCATTCTCCCGGGGCGGTGCCCGTGCCGGCATCCGCGCTCCAGTTAACGACGAGGTAAGTATTGGCCGCGTCGTTCCTTGCCGCGACGCCCGGGTTCATTCGAACCTTTTCGGAGAGGTCGCGAGCGAGGTTGACTGCCGCAGCGAAAGTTGCGGCTTCCTTGCCCGTGCGCACAGCCGTGAGCAGCATGCCGATGGAGCCGAGCAAGCCGACGCTCAGCACCGCGATGGAAACGAGCACCTCCACGAGCGAAAAGCCCGTGGCGGCCTGCCTTGATGTAGCCATTTTTTCGATGTCCTCCCCTGTGCTGCAACTTCGGTTGCTTCTTTATTCCTGCATCGAAACTGGAGCGTAGGTGCGGCTCTCTGCAGACCGTTTGCCGTTCATCCGCTTTTGACCGCCGCTCGTATGATCCAGCGGCCCCGGTGTTAAATAATTCTTCTCGCAGCCCATGCCTTTCCCCGAACAAGACGCGCAGCACATCGCCACCGCATTGCGACTGGCTTCCGATGCGCTGTTGCTGACCGATCCCAACCCGCGCGTGGGTTGCGTGCTGTGCGATGCAGAGGGCCGCGTGCTGGGCCAGGGCCATACGCAGCAAGCCGGCGGACCGCATGCCGAAGTGATGGCACTGCGCGACGCTGCGGCCAAAGGCCATTCGGTTGTGGGTGCCACGGCCTACGTCACGCTCGAACCCTGCTCGCACCACGGGCGCACCGGCCCCTGCTGCGACGCGCTGATCGCGGCCGGCGTCGGCAGGGTCGTGGCATCGCTTGCAGACCCGAACCCGCTGGTCGCTGGACAGGGTTTCGCCCGCCTTCGGGCAGCTGGCATCGAAGTGCAAACCGGCCCCGGCGCGGCCGAATCGCGTGAACTCAACATTGGTTTCTTCAGCCGCATGGTCCGCAAGCTGCCCTGGGTGCGTCTCAAGGTGGCGGCCTCGCTCGACGGCAAGACAGGCCTTGCCAACGGCGTCAGCCAATGGATCACGTCCGAGGCCGCCCGCGCCGACGGCCACGCATGGCGCGCTCGCGCCAGCGCGGTGCTGACCGGCGTCGGCACGGTGCTCGAGGACAACCCTCGGCTGGACGTGCGCATGGTCGAGACGCCGCGCCAGCCGCATCTGGTGATCGTCGACAGCCATTTGCAGGCCCCGCCTGACGCTCATGTTTTCATAGCAGGCCGCCCCGTATGGATTTACACGGCTGTCCGCGACGAAGCTCGCGCTGCCGCCCTGGAGGCACGCGGCGCCACCGTGACCTGCCTGCCCAATGCAGGCGGCAAGGTCGACCTGGCCGCCATGCTGCAAGACCTGGCAGCGCGCGGCGTCAACGAACTGCACGTCGAAGCCGGCCACAAGCTCAACGGCTCGCTCATCCGCGAAGGCTGCGTCGACGAATTGCTGGTCTACCTGGCGCCCAAGCTGATCGGCAGCGGCCTCGACATGGCGAGCCACCTGCACGCCGAAGGGCCGCTCACCACGCTGGAGGGCGCACTGGCGCTCGAATTCAAGTCTGTGCAGATGCTCGGGCCCGACCTGCGGGTCGTCTCGCGCGTGCGTGGGCGCGACAGCTTCTAGCGGCCCGGCTCGGGCAAGCTGAGGCCGATTGCACGGCCAAAGCGCCGCGGAAAGGCCGAGGGCCCCCGCATCTGCGAAAATGTGCAAATGTTCACCGGAATCATTACCGGCGTGGGGCGCATCGCCGCCATCCACGACCTCGGCCCCTCCTCCTCCTACGGCAAAAGACTCGGCATTTCGGTGCCCGACGGATATCTCGACGATGTAGGCCTCGGTGACAGCATTGCGCTCAACGGCGCCTGCATGACCGTGACCACCCTCGATCCGGCGCAGCAGCTGTTCACCATCGACATTTCGGCCGAATCGCTCGACAAGACCGCCGGCCTCACCGAGCAAGGCGCCCGCATCAACCTTGAGAAGGCGCTGCGCGCCAGCGACCGGCTGGGCGGGCACATCGTTTCGGGCCATGTAGATGGCATCGGCACGGTGAGCCACTTTGCGCCCGTGGGCGAAAGCTGGGAGCTGCGCGTGGTCGCACCGCCCGCACTGGCGCGCTTTCTGGCCTACAAGGGCTCCATCACGATCAACGGCGTGAGCCTGACGGTCAACAGCGTGAGCGACATCGAAGACGGCGCGGAAATCAGCATCAACCTGATTCCGCACACCGTCGACAACACCTCCCTCGGCAGCCTCCAGGCCGGCTCGAAGGTCAATCTCGAAATCGATACCGTGGCGCGCTACGTGGAGCGCATGCTCCAGGCCGGCGTCCTGGTGCCAACTCCTTCCACGTATTCCAAGGACACCGCCGAATGAACGCCTCCGTCACCCCTATCGGTGCGCCTCGCGGCTCGCGGGCACCCGCGCCGATTTCCCCGGTCGAGGAGATCGTGGCCGAGCTTGCCGCCGGCCGCATGGTGATCCTGGTGGACGAGGAAGACCGCGAGAACGAAGGCGACATCGTCATTGCGGCGGACCACATCACGCCCGAGGCAATCAACTTCATGGCCCGCCACGCGCGCGGGCTGATCTGCCTCACGCTCTCGCGCGAAATGTGCGAGCGGCTGCAGTTGCCGCCCATGGTCTCCCGCAACGGCGCCAAGCACTCGACAGCCTTTACCGTTTCGATCGAAGCGGCCGAAGGCGTGACCACCGGTATTTCGGCCGCCGACCGCGCCCGCACCGTGCAGGCCGCCGTGGCGCGCAATGCCGTGGCCAGCGACCTGGTGCAGCCGGGCCATATCTTTCCGCTGCAGGCGGTGGACGGCGGCGTGCTGATGCGCGCCGGCCATACCGAAGCCGGCTGCGATTTGGCAGCCATGGCCGGCTGCTCGCCCGCCTCGGTGATCTGCGAGGTGATGAACGAAGACGGCACCATGGCGCGCCTGCCCGACCTGCAGATTTTTGCGGCCGAGCACGGTCTGAAGATCGGCACCATTGCCGCGCTCATCGAGCACCGCAGCCGCACCGAATCGCTGGTCGAAAAAGTCGGCTGCCGCGAAATCCAGACCGCGTGGGGCAGCTTTACCGCCCACGCCTTCACCGACAAGCCCAGCCGCGGCGTGCACCTTGCGCTGGTGCGCGGCACGTGGGCGCCGGACGACGTGGTGTCGGTGCGCGTGCACGAGCCGCTCTCGGTGCTCGACGCGCTCGAAATCAACCGCTCGCTGCACTCGTGGAGCCTTGACGCCAGCCTGGCGCACATTGCGAACGAAGGCAAGGGCGTGGCCGTGCTGCTGAACTGCGGCGAAACCGCCGGCGAACTGCTGGCCCAGTTCGACGGCACCGCGCGCCCCGCGCAAGCCCCCGAGCGCGGCCGCATGGACCTGCGCAGCTATGGCATCGGCGCGCAAATCCTGCGCGAATGCGGTGTGCACAAGATGAACCTGCTCGGCACGCCCCGCCGCATGCCGAGCATGGCTGCGGGCTACGGCCTCGAAATTGCCGGCTACCTCACGAAAGACTGACACGACATGCAAGATGCAAACAAGGGAGCGGATGCAAAGCCGCTCGACGGAAAAGGGCTGCGCATCGGCATCGTCCAGGCACGCTTCAACGCCGACATCACGGACGCGCTGGCCGCGGCCTGCCTGGCCGAGCTCGAAAAGCTCGGCGTGGCGGCAGACGACATCCATCATGTGCAGGTTCCCGGCGCGCTCGAAGTGCCCGTGGCCCTGCAGGCGATGGCCGTGCGCGGCGGCTACCACGCGCTCGTGGCGCTGGGCTGCATCATCCGCGGAGAAACCTACCACTTCGAACTGGTGGCCAACGAATCGGGCGCGAGCGTGAGCCGCATCGCGCTCGACCATCGCATTCCCATCGCCAACGCGATCCTCACCACCGAAAACCTGGAACAAGCCGTCGCCCGGCAGACCGACAAGGGCCGCGACGCAGCCCAGGTCGCCGTCGAGATGGCGCGGCTGCTGGCCTCCCTGACATGACCGAAGACAACAACAAGGCAGCCGGCGCCAAGCCGCGCCCGGTGCGGCAAGTGCGCACCGGCCTCACCAGCACCGGCGCACGCAAGGCTTCGGCCAAGTCCAACCGCAGCCGCGCGCGCGAATTTGCGCTGCAGGCGCTCTACCAGCACCTGGTGGGCCGCAACGACGCGGCCGCCATCGACCAGTTCACGCGCGACCTCGCGGGCTTCCACAAGGCCGACGCCGCACATTACGACGCGCTGCTGCATGGCGCCATCGAAGGCGCGGAGCAGCTCGACGCGCTGATCCGCCCGTTGCTCGACCGCAAGTTCGAAGAGATCTCGCCCATCGAGCATGCCGTGATGTGGATCGGCGTGTACGAGTTTCAGCACTGCCTGGACGTTCCATGGCGCGTGGTACTCAACGAGTGCATCGAGCTTGCCAAGGAATTCGGTGGCACCGACGGCCACAAGTACGTGAACGCCGTGCTCAACGGCCTGGCGCCGCAACTGCGCGCGGCCGAGGTGGAGGCCGACCGCACTTCCGGCAAGGCCAGGACGTGAGAATTTCGGCGCGCGCGCAGCGCATCGAACCGTTCTATGTGATGGAAGTCGCCAAGGCCGCCGGCGTGCTTGCGCGCGAGCTGGCCCACACCGATCGGCCGATGATCTTCCTGAACATCGGCGAGCCCGACTTCACCGCACCGCCGCTGGTGCAGGAAGCCGCCGCACGCGCGGTGCGTGCCGGCGCCACGCAGTACACGCAGGCCACCGGGCTCGACCATTTGCGCGAGCGCATCAGCGGCTGGTATGCGCAGCGCTTCGGCGTCGACGTGCCGGCGCGCCGCATCGTGGTGACCGCCGGCGCATCGGCCGCGCTGCAGCTGGCCTGCCTGGCGCTCATCGAATCGGGCGACGAAATCCTGCTGCCCGACCCGAGCTACCCCTGCAACCGCCACTTCGTGAGTGCCGCGGAAGGCACCGCGGTGATGATCCCGACCACGGCCGACGAGCGCTTTCAGCTCACCGCTGCCAAGGTCGAAGCCGCGTGGACCGACAAGACGCGCGGCGTGCTGCTCGCCTCGCCTTCCAACCCCACGGGCACCTCGATTGCGCCCGACGAACTGCGCCGCATCCACAACGTGGTGTCGCAGCGCGGCGGCATCACGCTGATCGACGAGATCTACCTCGGCCTCTCATACGACGATGCCTTCGGCCAGACCGCCCTGGCCATCGACGACAACGTCATCAGCATCAACAGCTTCAGCAAGTACTTCAACATGACGGGCTGGCGCCTCGGCTGGCTGGTGGTGCCCGAAGCGCTGGTGCCGGTGGTCGAGCGGCTGGCGCAAAACCTCTTCATCTGCCCCAGCACCGTATCGCAATACGCGGCGCTGGCCTGCTTCGAGGATCCGAGCATTGCCGAATACGAACGCCGCCGCGCCGAGTTCAAGGCGCGACGCGACTGGTTCATTCCGCAGCTCAATGCGCTGGGCCTCAGCGTGCCGGTGGTGCCCGATGGTGCCTTCTACGCCTGGGCCGACTGCACCAGCGTGGCCGAGAAGCTCGGCATTTCGGGCAGCTGGGATTTCGCCTTCGAAACCATGAAGCGCGCCCATGTGGCCCTGACGCCCGGCCGCGATTTCGGTACCGCCGAAACCGGCAAGTTCGTGCGCTTTTCCACCGCCAGCTCGATGGCTCATCTCGAGGAATCCATCGAACGCCTGCGGGCGATGATCGCGAACCCGGCCCCATGAGCTACGCGTTTCCGATCCGCGTGTATTGGGAGGACACCGACGCCGGCGGCATCGTGTTCTACGCCAACTACCTCAAGTTCATGGAACGCGGGCGCACCGAATGGCTGCGTTCGCTGGGCGTGGAGCAGCGAAAGCTGCGCGAGGAAACCGGCGGCCAGTTCGTGGTGAGCGAAACGCAGCTCAAATACCATCGCCCCTCCCGTCTCGACGACGAACTGCTGGTTACAGCCGATCTCCGACAAATGGGTACGGCGTCGTTGATAATCGGTCAGCAGGTGCTATCAAAAACAGAGCAAGAGCGAACAGGCGCCCCGGCGCCCGTCCTTCTGTGCGAAGGCACCATCCGCATCGGCTGGGTGGACGCCACCACATTGCGCCCCGCGCGCATACCGACCCAAGTTTCGGGAACCCTCGAGCGCTCCGGCGGCTCCATGACTCAACCTTTCAAGCCATGAACCAAGACCTCTCGATCATCAATCTCCTCCTCCACGCGAGCTTCGTGGTCCAACTGGTCGTGCTGCTGCTCGTGATTGTTTCGATTGCCAGCTGGGCCGCGATCATCCGCAAATACTTTGCGCTGCGCCGCATGCGCGCGCTGAACGATGACTTCGAACGCGAGTTCTGGTCGGGCACCAGCCTGAACGAGCTGTTTGCCTCGGCCGCGCAGAACGCCAAGTTCGCCGGCCCCATGGAGCGCATCTTCGCTTCGGGCATGCGCGAATACCAGAAGCTGCGCGAACGCCACGTGAGCGATGCCAGCACGCTGCTCGACGGCGCCCGCCGCGCCATGCGCGCGAGCTTCCAGCGTGAACTCGATGCGGCCGAACAGAACCTGTCGTTCCTGGCCACCGTGGGCTCGGTGTCGCCGTATGTCGGCCTCTTCGGCACCGTCTGGGGGATCATGCACGCCTTCACCGGTCTGGCCGCGCTCGCGCAGGTGACGCTGGCCACCGTGGCCCCCGGCATTGCCGAGGCACTGGTGGCCACGGCCATCGGCCTGTTCGCCGCCATTCCCGCGGTGGTGGGCTACAACCGCTTCGCGCGCGAGATCGACAAGATCGCGATCGCGCTCGAGACCTACATCGAGGAGTTCTCGAACATCCTGCAGCGCAACTTGTCGGCCCACCCGGCCGCGAGCGCGACGGCAGCTTCGGCGACTCCGGGCAACCGCTGAACGGAGGCCCAGCGCATGCCCGCCGTTTCATCCCGGGGCCGAGGCCGCCGCACGATCAACGAGATCAACATGGTCCCGTTCATCGACGTGATGCTGGTGCTGCTGATCATCTTCATGGTCACCGCGCCGCTCATCACGCCGAGCGTGATCAACCTGCCCTCGGTCGACCGTGCCAACAAGCAGCCCGACAAGCCCATCGAGATCGTCATCAAGAGCGATGACGAAGTGCAGATCAAGAAAGACTCGTCCAGCGGCAGCGGCGGCGCGTCGATCCCCATGACCCAGATCGGCTCCGCGGCCAAGACCGCCCAGGGCGGCGACGACCAGCGCCCTGTGGTCATCAGCGCCGACAAGTCCGTCAAGTACGAAACCGTCGTGAAGGCGATGAACCAACTCAAGCGCAGCGGCATCGAGCGCGTGGGCCTGTCCGTCACCACCACGGGCGGCAAATAAGGCATGTCGCTCGCCCTGGATCGCCCCGAGTTCGCACCACCGCCGCAGCGCGGCACGCCGCGCGCGGTGCTGCTTGCATTGGTCGCGCATGCACTCCTGATCGCGGCGCTGACGTGGGGAGTGCGCTGGCGCAGCGACGCCGACGAAGGCGCGGTCGATGCCGAGTTGTGGTCTTCCACGGTGCAGCAGGCCGCGCCGCGCCTGTCCGCACCGCAAGCGCCCACGCCCGCTCCCGCACCGCCGCCGCCGGCCCCCCCGCCGCCGCCGCCACCACCCCAGGTGAAGGCTCCCGAGCCCGCACCGCCGCCGCGCGCACCGGACATCGCGCTCGAGCGCGAGAAAAAGCTCAAGGAAGAAAAAGAGCAGAAGGAGCGCGAGCTCGAGCGCCAGCAACAGCAGCGCAAGAAAGAGCTCGAAGCCAAGCAGCGCGCCGAAGACGAGGCCGAGCGCAAGAAGGCCCAGCAGCAAAAGCTCGCCGAGCAGCAGAAGAAGCAGCAGGAAGCCGAGGCCAAGCAGGCCGAAGCGAAGAAACAGCAGCAGGAAGCGGCAGCCAAGCAGGCCGCCGCCGACCGCGCCGCCACGCTCAAGCGCATGCAGGGCCTTGCGGGCGCGAGCGGCAGCGACGATTCCAAGGGAACCGCCCTGCGTTCGTCGGGGCCTTCGAGCGGCTATGCAGGGCGCATCGCAGCGGCCGTTCGTCCGAACATCACCTTCCCCGATGCGGAAACGGTCAATGGCAATCCTGCCGCCGAGTTCGAAGTGAATCTGGCGCCCGACGGCACCATCGTCGGCGTCAAGCTGACCCGGTCGAGCGGACTGCCCAGCTGGGACGAAGCCGCCGAACGCGGCCTGCGCAAGACCGACAAGCTGCCGCGCGACTCCGACGGGCGCATCTTCCCGTCGCTGATCGTCTCGCTGCGGCCCAAGCGCTAACAAGGGCGGGCTGGCGCTACACGCGCCTGGCCGCCTTGGCGCTCAGTCGGTCGCCTCGTTCATCTCACTCGTAGACGACCGAGGCTTTTCCGGCTTCGGCCTGCGCCGTCCAGCTTGCCAGCGCGGCATCGGTCGGAAAGAACTTGGCACGCTCGCCAAGCTGCAGTTCGACCTGCGCACCGCCCCGCGCCATCGAAAGGCGCACCGGCAGCCCCTGCACCAGATCGCCGTGTTCGCTTTGCTCCGTGCGTGGCGGAAAGTCTTTCACCAGGCGCGCGATGTCCGGTGCCTTGCCGTTGACCGCCACGCGCAGGAATTTGCCGAAGCGGCAGCGCGCCGTGGCCAGGTCCCACACCTGCTGCACCTGGAAGCGCGCCTCGAAACCGCCGCGGCCCGGCTGCAGCCGGCCGCTCACGATCACCAACTCATCGTCTTTCAGCGTGTTGCGGTTCGCGTTGATCAGCGCCTCGTCGGCTGTCGCGTCAATGGAGTCCGACTTGTCGTCGAGCTTGAAGATCGCCAGACGACCGCGCTGGCCATTGATCACGCGGAAGTCGCTCACGATGCCCGCAATCACCTGCTGCTCGCGGGTGTCCATCAGGTCGCCGATCTCGCGCTTGCAGAAGCGCCGCACCTCGTGCGACACCTCGTCGAACAGATGACCCGAGAGGTAGAAGCCCACGGCCGTCTTCTCGTAGGTGAGCCGCTCCTTCACGCCCCAAGGCGTGGCGTCGACCAGTTCGGGCTCCTGCGTGGCCGAGCCGTGTTCGCTGTCGCCGAAGATGTCGACCTGAGCCGCGTTGGCTTCGGTGGCCACCGCAAACTCGAAGGCGCGGTCGACCGAGGCGATGAGCGAAGCGCGGTTCTGCTGAATGGCGTCGAACGCGCCGGCCTTGATGAGCGCCTCGACCGTGCGCTTGTTGATGCGCTGGCGGTCGATGCGCACGCAAAAATCGAACAGGCTCTTGAACGGGCCGCCCTCTTCGCGCGCCCGAACGATGGCCTCGACCGCAAGCTGGCCCGTGCCCTTGACGGCACCCAGGCCGTAGCGAATCACCTTGTCGGTAACCGGCTCGAAGCGGTAGTTGCCGCGGTTCACATCCGGCGGCTCGAAGGTAATGCCGAAGTTTTTCTGCGCGTCTTCGAACAACACCTTGAGCTTGTCGGTGTCGTCCATTTCCACGGTCATGTTGGCGCAGAAAAACTCGGCCGTGTAATGAACCTTGAGCCAGCCCGTGTGATACGCCAGCAGCGAGTACGCGGCGGCGTGCGACTTGTTGAAGCCGTAGCCCGCGAACTTCTCCATCAAGTCGAAGATCTCGTCGGCCTTGTCCTGCGGAATGCCGTGGGTCTTGAGCGCGCCCGCGCGGAATTTCTCGCGGTGCTCGGCCATCTCCTCGAGCTTTTTCTTGCCCATGGCGCGGCGCAGCAGGTCGGCGCCGCCGAGCGAGTAGCCGCCCAGGATCTGCGCGGTCTGCATCACCTGCTCCTGGTAGACCATGATCCCGTAGGTCTCGGAGAGCATTTCGGCCACCGCCGGGTGCGGGTACTCCACCTCTTCGCGGCCGTGCTTGCGCGCCACAAAGCTCGGGATCAGGTCCATCGGGCCCGGCCGGTACAGCGCGTTGAGCGCAATCAGGTCTTCAAGGCGCGTGGGCCGCGCATCCTTCAGCATGCCCTGCATGCCGCGGCTTTCAAACTGGAACACCGCTTCCGTCTTGCCCTCGGAAAACAGCTTGTAGGTCTCGCGGTCGTCCAGCTTGATGTTCTCGTACGCGAAGTTCTCCTGGCCCTTGTGACGCTTGACGATGAACTCTTTCGCAATCTCGAGAATGGTGAGCGTGGCCAGGCCCAGAAAGTCGAACTTCACGAGGCCGATGGCCTCCACGTCGTCCTTGTCGTACTGGCTCACGGCCGAGTCGCTGCCGGGCTGCTGGTACAGCGGGCAAAAATCGGTGAGCTTGCCGGGCGCAATCAGCACGCCGCCCGCGTGCATGCCGATGTTGCGGGTCATGCCTTCGAGCTTTTGCGCAAGCTCCACCAGCATGCGCACTTCTTCTTCCTTCTCGATGCGGGCCGCAAGCTGCGGCTCCATCTCGATGGCGTAGTTGTTCTTGTCACCATCCACCTTCGGCTCGGGCGGGTACTGGATAGTGACCGGCTGGCCCGGCTTGTTCGGAATGAGCTTGCTGATGCCGTCGCAGAACATGTAGCTCATGTCCAGCACGCGGCCCACGTCGCGAATGGCGGCGCGCGCGGCCATCGTTCCGAAGGTGGCGATCTGGCTCACGGCCTCGCGGCCGTACTTGTCCTTCACGTAGTCGATCACGCGGTCGCGGTTGCCCTGGCAGAAGTCGATGTCGAAGTCGGGCATCGAAACGCGTTCGGGGTTCAGGAAACGTTCGAACAGCAGCTTGTATTCGAGCGGATCGAGGTCGGTGATCTTCAGCGCATAGGCCACCAGCGAGCCCGCGCCCGAGCCCCGGCCCGGCCCCACCGGACAGCCGTTGTTCTTGGCCCACTTGATGAAGTCGCCCACGATCAGGAAGTAGCCCGGGAACCCCATGTTCAAGATGGTGTTGATCTCGAACTCCAGCCGCTCCACATAGCGCGGCCGCTCGGCATCGCGCTTGGCCTGGTCTGGATACAGGTGCACCAGCCGCTCTTCAAGTCCCGCGAACGACTCCTGGCGGAAGAACTCGTCGATCGGCATGCGCACGCCTTCACTGATGAAGGGCGTCGGAAAGTCGGGCAGCTGCGGCTTGCCGAGCACCAACGTCAGGTTGCAGCGCTTGGCAATCTCGACCGTGTTGGCCAGTGCGCTCGGCACGTCGGCAAAGAGCGCTTCCATCTCGGCGCTCGACTTGAAATACTGCTCCTCGGTGAACTTGCGCACCCGGCGCGGGTTGCCCAGGATTTCACCTTCCGAGATGCAGACGCGTGCCTCGTGCGCCTCGTAGTCCTGGCGTTCGGCAAACTGCACGGGGTGCGTGGCGACCACCGGCAGGCGCAGCCGGGCCGCGAGCTTCACGGCGGCAATCACATGCGGCTCGTCCTCGGGGCGGCCTGCGCGCTGCAGTTCGATGTAGAAGCGGTGCGGGAACATGCCCGCCAGTTGCAGCGCCAATTCGGCGGCGCGTTCTTCCTGCCCTTGCAAGAGCGGCGCGCCCAGCGGGCCGGCTTGCGCGCCCGAAAGCGCAATCAGCCCGCCCTGCAGTTCTTCGAGCCACTCGAGCTTGCAGGCGGCTTGGGATTGCCCCCGGCCCACGTTCTGCGTCCAGGCGCGCGCCAGCAACTCGGAAAGGTGCAGGTAGCCCTCCATGTTCTGCACCAGCAGCACGATGCGCGTAAGCACGCCGGGCTCCTTGCCCAGCCCCTCGACGAAAATTTCGGCGCCGATGACCGGCTTGACACCCTTGCTGCGCCCCTGCTTGTAGAACTTGATCGCCCCGAACAGGTTGTTCAGGTCGGTAATGGCCAGCGCGGGCTGCTTGTCGGCAGCGGCGGCCTTGACGACTTCGTCGATTCGGTTGGTGCCGTCGACGACGGAAAACTCGGTGTGCAGGCGCAGGTGAACAAACATCCTCCCATTGTAGAAACCGGCACTCCACGATGTGGGTTGGCAATCCCCTAAATTGAGCCCCCCGGCTTGCCACTTCGTGTGCTTCGCCACCCCCCGAGGGGGAGGCTCGGTGCCTTGGGGCGGCCCGGCGGCACCTACAATTCCGCCCCGTGCAAGAGATTTTGAATATTGCGGCCTACAAGTTCGTAGCCATCGACGACAGCCCCGTGCTGCGTGAAGACCTGCGCGGGCGCGCCCAGGCGCTGGGCCTCATGGGCACCATCCTGCTGGCGCCCGAGGGCATCAACCTGTTCTTGGCGGGCGCAGCCGACGCCGTTCACAGCTTTGTGGCCAGCCTGCGCGCCGATCCGCGCTTTGCAGACCTCGAAACCAAGGAAAGCTGCTCGGCCACGCAGCCCTTCCGCCGCATGCTGGTAAAGCTCAAGCGCGAGATCATCCGCATGGACCATCCCGCCATCCAGCCGGCGGCCGGCCGCGCACCCGGCGTGGACGCGCACACGCTCAAGCGCTGGCTCGACCAGGGGCATGACGACGCCGGCCGCGAGATTGCGCTGCTCGACACGCGCAACGACTTCGAGGTCGACGAAGGCACTTTCGACGGCGCAATCGACTGGCGCATCACCAAGTTCACCGAATTCCCGCCCGCACTGAAAGCCCACCGCGCCGAATTCGCGGGCAAGACGGTCGTGAGCTTCTGCACCGGCGGTATCCGCTGCGAAAAGGCCGCCATCCTGATGCGCGAGGAAGGCGTGGAGAACGTGCTGCAGCTCGAAGGCGGCATCCTGAAATATTTCGAAGAAGTCGGCGGTGCGCACTATCACGGCGACTGTTTCGTATTCGACGGCCGGCGCGCGCTGGCACCCGACCTCAGTGCGCGTGCGGCCGATGCGAGTGCGCGCGCTGCCGAAGATCCCGACCTGGAACGAAAGAACTGAGCCCCGCGGCGCGGGGCCTTGTTCGCTGCGAGCTCGTCAGACCGGCGTGGTGCCGACGTCCGGCTCGCGCACGCCGAAGGGCTTGCCCGGTAGCGGAATGAATTCGGTCTCGCCGGGCACATGGCCCATGCGCTGGGCGGCCCAGTCGGAGCCGGCCTCCAGAATGCGCTCGCGCCGGCTGGAGACGAAGTTCCAGGTGATGTAGCGCGGGCCATCGAGCGGCTCGCCGCCGATCACCATCAAACGCACCGCTGTGTCGGCGCTCAGCACTGCGCCCTGGCCGTCTGGCAGCACAACCATCGTGTGTGCCGCAATGGTCTCGCCGTTGACGCGCGCATCGGCATCGACGGCATAGACGGCCAACTCCTGTGCCAGCGCGGGCAATTCGAAGCGGCCGCCAGCGAGCAGCGCGACGTCGAGGTAAAGCGTCTGCGACAGCGTCTGGACCGGTGAGCGCTTTCCAAAGGCCTCGCCCACCAGCACGCGCACTTGCGCGCCCTGCTCCACAAGCTCGGGAATGGCGCTGGCCGGCGTGTGCTCGAAGCTCGGCTCGACCTCTTCATGCGCCTGCGGCAAGGCCGCCCAAAGCTGCAGGCCATGGTTCACGTAGGTATCGGCCTTGAGCCGCTCGGGCTTGCGTTCGGAGTGCACGATGCCGCGGCCCGCCGTCATCCAGTTGATGGCGCCGGGCAAAATTTCCTGCACGCTGCCGAGGCTGTCGCGATGCATCATCGCGCCCTCGAAAAGATAGGTGACCGTCGAAAGGCCGATATGCGGGTGCGGCCGCACATCGTGCTCGGCACCGGGCTGCTCGGTAGCCGGGCCGAAGTGGTCGAAGAAGACGAAGGGCCCGACCGATCGGCGCTGCGCCGCGGGCAGCAGGCGCCGCACCTTGAAGCCACCGCCCAGGTCCTTGTCGTGCGGTTGAAGCAGTTGGGTCTGTGCGGTGGTGTCGGTCATCTGGGGGCTCCGTTGTATGCCAGCTTCGTCACTGTCTTTTCGTGAGACACCGTGGAACCGGCTTTGCCGGGCCACTGGTGTCGCCCCCTGGAAGGGGGTTGGCGAAGCGACACGAAGTGCGCGAAGACTGGGGGGTAAGTTCTAGACTCGCGATCTTGCCACTTCGGCGACGCGCTCGCCGAAAGCGCGCGCGGTGTCGAAGTCGCCCTTGAACATCTCGGCCGGGCTCGCATCCGACGGCGACTGCGTGAGCAGGCCGCCGTAGCCGCCCACGTAGTTCAGCGAGTCGCGCGTGGCCGCCTTGTTGTTGGTCGGCAAGATGCCCAGGCTGACCCAGATGCCGCTGTGCTGCATCGCGAGCGTCCATAGGTACGTCAGGGTCGTGACCTTGTCGCCGTTCATGGTGGCGCTGTTGGTGAAGCCCGCAAAGAGCTTGTCTTTCCAGCCCTGCGTGAACCACACCTTCGACGACGCATCGGCAAACTTCTTGAACTGCCAGCTCACGCCGCCCATGTAGGTCGGCGAGCCCATGACGATGGCGTCCGCCGCGGCCAGCGTTTCCCAACCGCCTTCGGGCAGGTTGCCCTCCGCATCGATGGCGAGCAGTTGCGCGCCGGCTCCATCGGCAACGGCCTGGGCGATGCGCTGGGTGTGGCCGTAGCCGGAATGAAAGACGACAACGATGTTTGGCATTGGATGGTTCTCCTGAAGTGGTGACGAGGGTCGTTGATGCGAAGCCCGGGCAAAAGCCTGCTTACTTCCTGTCGATGCTGAAACGGCCGGCACCGAAGGCGACAAAGGCGAGCAAACCGCCCGAAATGGCAATGTTCTTGAAGAACATCAGCTGGTTCACGAAGGCCTTGTCCGCAGGCATGCTCCAGTAATTGTGGAACAGCACCGATGCCGCCACGGTGAACACCGCCAGCACCACGGCCGCGAGGCGCGTCTTGAAGCCGACGAGCAGCATCAGGCCCAGGCCCAGCTCCACGACAATTGCGATGACTGCCGCAACCTGCGGCAACGGCGCGCCGACGGACGAGATGTACCCCACCGTGCCCGCAAAGCCCATGAGCTTGCTGAAGCCCGCAGGCACGAAAAGCAGCGCGAGCAGCACGCGGCCTACAAGTGCCAGCGTGTCTTGCGCGGCGGTGGGGTTGGATGTGGCGGTTGCGTTGATTGCAGTGGTTGTCATGATGAAACTCCTCGGTTGTGAAAGTGAAATTGAGAGAAAAGAAACAAGAGCAAAGAGCGCGCCTGCTCAAGCGGCCAGGTCGAACACCAGCACTTCGGCATCCTTGCCGGCGCCGAGCGTCAGTTGCGATTCGCCTTGCAGCATCGCGGCGTCGCCGCCCGACAGCTTCTGGCCGTTGACTTCGAGCTCGCCGCGCACCAGGTGCACATAGCTCTTGCGCTGCGGATCGAGCGTCAGGCTGGCTTTTTCGTCACCGTCGAGCAGGCCGGCGAACAGGCGCGCATCGGCGTGCACCGTCACCGAACCGTCGGCGCCGTCGGGCGAGGCCACCAGGCGCAGCTTGCCGCGCTTTTCGTCATTGCTGAATTTCTTCTGCTCGTAGCCGGGCGCAATGCCGCGCACATTCGGCTCGATCCAGATCTGCAGGAAGTGCGTGGTCTCGTCGGCCTTGTGGTTGAACTCGCTGTGCATCACGCCGCGGCCCGCGCTCATGCGCTGCACGTCGCCCGGCGGAATCGATTCCACGTTGCCCATGCTGTCCTTGTGCGCCAGTTCGCCCGAGAGCACGTAGCTGATGATTTCCATGTCCTTGTGCCCATGGGTGCCAAAGCCGGCGCCCGCGGCCACGCGGTCTTCATTGATCACCCGCAGGTTGCCAAAGGCCATGTGGGCCGGGTCGTAGTAGCCGGCAAAAGAAAAGCTGTGGAACGAGCGCAGCCAGCCATGGTCGGCATAACCGCGTTCCTGTGATTTACGGACTTGCAACATCGTCTAACTCCTTTGGCCCTGCCCCGTGGGGATGCTCGGGCCTTCTTTCGTATGCCGCGCCGGATGCGCAGCGGATGTGAAGAACTTTAGGTCCGCACCCCAGCCGTAAAAGCGCCGGGTTTTGATGGCATCATTCAAATTATTTGATCAATCGATCGAGCATCCAACGGAGCCGCCATGCCCAGCGCCAGAGACGTATTGACCCCCGACGCGCTTTCGATGCTCCAGACCGTGGCCAGCACCGGCAGCTTTGCAGGTGCGGCGCGCGCGCTCAACCTGGTGCCCAGCGCGCTCAGCTACCGCGTGCGCCAGATCGAAGACGCGCTCGACGTGCTGCTGTTCGACCGCAGCGCCCGCCAGGCCCGCATCACCGAAGCGGGCGCCGAACTGCTGCGCGAAGCGGCGCGGCTGCTCGGCGAGATCGATGCCGTGGCCAACCGCGTGAAGCGCGTTGCCACCGGCTGGGAGCCGATGCTCACCATTGCCGTGGACAGCGTGATTGCACGCGACCCGCTGCTCGACCTGGCCACCGCCTTCTTCGCGCTGAACCCGCCTACGCGGCTCAAGCTGCGCGATGAAACGCTGCTCGGCACCATCGAGGCTTTGACCAGCGGCGAGGCCGACCTCGCCATCGGCGCAGTGCTCGACGCGGCAAGCCTGGCCTTCACTGCGACCGGTATCCGCAGCCGGCCGATCGGCGAGCTGTGCTTCGTCTATGCCGTGGCGCCGCACCATCCGCTCGCGCGCTTGCCCGAGCCATTGACCGATGCGGTGCTGCGCCAGCACCGTGCAGTGGCCGCTGCCGACTCGGTGCGCAGCGGGCCCAGCATGACGGTCAACCTGGTCGGCGGACAAGACGTGCTCACGGTACCGAGCATGCATGCCAAGCTGAACGCGCAACTACACGGCCTGGGCGGCGGCTTTCTGCCTGAGCCCATGGCACGGCCCTACATCGAAGCCGGCCATCTCGTCGAACGCAAGACCGAACGCCAGCCGCCGCTCGCAACCATGCATTGCGCCTGGCGCGTGCGCAGCGCGGGCGGGCCGGGTCGCGCGCTCGAATGGTGGCTCGCGCAGTTCGACCATGAGGCCACGCGGCGGGCGCTGCTCGAGCGGCACCGCGGGCGCTGAGGCTGCCCGGTCGGAGGCCCCGCTTCCAGACCGATGTAGAGTGCAACCACATCCATCGTTTCCCGTACACAAGAAAAGAGTCCCTCATGACCACTCGCGCAACCGCCAAGACGGCAAAGGCCACCGACCGCCACCGAACCCCCGCCGCCCCGCGCCACTACGCCGTCGTGGGCGCCGGCATAGCCGGCGTGGCCTGCGCACGCACGCTGGTGCAGGCCGGCCACAAGGTCACGGTCTTCGAACGCGAGTCCGCCCCCGGCGGGCGCATGGCGAGCATCGATACGGCCTTCGGCCGCTTCGACAGCGGCGCCCAGTACTTCACCGTGCGCGATGCCCGCTTTGCGCTGGCGCTCGAAGCCACGCCCAGCCTTTGCCGCCCATGGAGCGCCAACCTCGTGCGCGTGCTCGACGCGCACGGCCGCGTGGCCGAAGCGGCATTGCCGGGCCGCGAATCGCACTGGGTCGCCCAGCCCGGCATGGATGCGCTGGTGGCCTACTGGGCCGGGCCGCTGGGCGGCAACCTCGTGACCGGCACGCAAGTCACGCAGATCGAACCCGACGCGCTCGACCCGAAGCGCTGGCAACTGCGCACCGCGGGTGCGGACGATTCGCAGCATGTGTACTCGGGCTTCGATGCCGTGCTGCTGGCAGTGCCGCCCTCGCGCACGCGTGCGCTCTTGGGCGACGGCAAGCTCTCGGCCAGCATCAGCCAGAAGATCGAGCCCGTGCGCATCGCGCCCTGCTGGACGCTGATGATCGCCTTTCCGCAGGCCAACCAGGCCAACATGTCGCACCTCGGCCCGCAATGGAATGCGGCCCGCAGCACCCACCACCGCGTGGCGTGGCTCGCGCGCGAATCGTCCAAGCCCGGGCGCGAACGCGTCGAGCGCTGGACGCTGCAGGCCAGCGCCACCTGGTCGCAAGAGCACCTGCGCGACGACGCCGCGCGCGTCGAAGCCAAGCTGCTGCGCGCGTTCTCCGAAATCACCGGCATCCATGCCGCGCCCACGCACGCGCAAGCACGCTGCTGGACCGAAGCCCAGACGCAAGTCCCGGTGGGCAAGAGCCACCTGTGGGACGCCAAGGCACGCATCGGCGTGGCGGGCGACTGGTGCACCGGCCACCGGGTGGAAGACGCTTTCCTCTCGGGCCTCTCGCTGGCGCTTGCAGTGATCTGATTCGAGGATGCGTGAGACCGGCCGTTTCGCGCCTTCGCCCACCGGCCCGCTGCACGCCGGCTCGCTGGTTGCCGCACTTGCAAGCTGGCTCGACGTGCGCGCCCGCGGACCCGAGGCACGCTGGCTGATCCGCATCGAAGACGCGGACACCGAGCGTTGCCTGCCCGGCATGGGCGAGCACATCCTCCGGCAACTGGCCGACTGCGGCCTGTTGCCGGACGAAGCGCCGGTGTGGCAGACGCAGCGCACCGTGAATTACGAAGCGGCGCTTGCCAGGCTGCAGGCCCTCGGCCTCGCCTATCCCTGCGGCTGTTCGCGCAAGGACATCGACGAGGCGCTGGTCCGGCTCGGCCGGCCGCACACGCGACATGGAGAGCGGGTCTATCCCGGTACTTGCCGCAATGGTCTGCACGGCAAGCCCGCGCGGGCGTGGCGCTTTGCCACTGAAAAATTCGAAGCCATGCAACCGGCGCTTCCGTCGGGCGAACTCTGCTGGGCTGACCGCCGCCTCGGCCGCCAATGCCAGCACGTCAGCCGCGAGGTCGGCGACTTCGTGCTGCGCCGCGCCGATGGCCCGTGGGCTTATCAACTCGCGGTGGTGGTCGACGACGCGGAGCAAGGCGTGACCGACGTCGTGCGCGGCGAAGACCTGGCAGACAACACCGCGCGCCAGATCCTGCTGCAGCGCGCGCTCGGCATGCCGACGCCAAGTTACCTGCATACGCCCCTGGTGCGCGGCGCCGATGGCGACAAGCTCTCAAAGCAGAACGGCGCCACCCCCATCGACACCGCGACGCCCGAGGCCGCGCTGGCCTCGCTCGAGGCCGCCGCGCGTGTGCTCGGCCTAGGCGCTGCGCAAGGCGCCTCATGCGCTGCGGCACTGGCTGGCTGGGTGCCGGAATGGCGCGGTCTCTACAATTCGCGGCCGTAATGACCTTTCCCGACACCGTGCCCAACGATTCCCCGCCGAGCGACGACGCGGCCGACCAACCGCACCCGCTGCACCGCCGCCTCAAGAGCTTCGTGAAGCGCGCCGGCCGCACCACCGAAGGCCAGGCGCGCGCCTTTGCCGAACTGGGCCCGCTCTTCCTTCTGCCCTACAAGCCCGAGCCGCTCGACCTGACGGCGGCCTTCGGCGGCCGCGCCGCGCCAACCGTGCTCGAAATCGGCTTCGGCATGGGCGAAGCCACCGCGCACATTGCCACGGTGATGCCCGAGACCAACTTTCTTTGCTGCGAAGTGCACGAGCCCGGCGTGGGCGCACTGCTCAAGCGCATCGGCGAGCAATCGATCGGCAACATCCGCATTTGCGCCCACGATGCGGTCGACGTGCTCGACCACATGCTGCAGCCCGATTCACTGGCCGGCGTGCATGTGTTCTTTCCCGACCCGTGGCACAAGAAGCGCCACAACAAGCGCCGGCTGATCCAGCCCGAGTTCGTGAAGAAACTTGCCGAGCACCTGCGCCCGGGCGGCTACCTCCACTGCGCCACCGATTGGCAGCCTTACGCCGAGCAGATGCTCGAAGTGCTCTCGGCGGAACCCCTGCTGCGCAACACGGCCGAGGGCTATGCGCCCAAGCCGGAGTACCGGCCGCTGACCAAGTTCGAGAACCGCGGCCTCAAGCTGGGCCACGGCGTGTGGGACCTGGTCTTCCGGCGCGGCCCCGCCTAGCAGAGGGTTTACACCCCTGCCGCTTCCCGGTGGGCACCGAAATTGCTACACTTTTTTACTAATGTAGACAAAGGGTGGCAAATGAACAGCTCTCGCAGGCAAGTACTGAAGACGTCCAGCGCACTGCTGCTGGGCGGCGGCCTTTCTCTCCCGGCGCTCTCGCAACCCACCAAGGCCGCCGCAGGCGCGCGCGTGGTGCTGCTGGGCCAATCGGTTCCGCTGACGGGCGCGGCCGGCGAGATCGGCCTGGCCTTTGCGGCCGGCAGCCGGCTTGCCGTGGGCGACTTCAATGAGCGCAACGCGGCCAGCGGGCTCCAGCTGAAGCTGCTGCAGCTCGACGACGGCTACGACGCCACCCGTGCCGCAGCCAACGCCCGCACGCTGCTGGGTGCCGACAAGGCCGACATGCTGTTCGGCTTTGTGGGCACCGCAAGCAGCGATGCCGGCGCCAGCGTTGCCGCCCAGCAGGGCAACCTGCTGTTCGCGCCCTTTGCCGCAGCCGACTCGCTGCGCGAGGCGAGCCATCCGAACGTGTTTCACGTGCGTCCCGGCATGATCGACGAAGCGCTGAAGATCGTGCGCCAGTGCGCCACTGTGGGGCAGACGCGCATTGCGCTGGTGGGCGACGACGACGCCATGGGCCGCGCCGGCTTGGCGGCCGTGCAGCAGGCCATCACCGAACTCAAGGTGCCGCCGCTGGTCGCCACCGCCATGGTTCCCATGGGCGGCGACAAGCTCGACGCGGCGCTCAAGACCGTGCTGCAGCAGACGCCCCAGGCCATCGTGCTGGTGTCGCTTTCGGGCACCACGGCCAACGCCATCCGCAAGCTGCGCAAGAGCGGCTACACGGGCAGCTTCATGGCGTTCTCGATCGTGGGCATCGATCCGCTCTACGCCGAACTCGGCAAGGACATCGGCGGCATCGTCATCTCCCAAGTGGTGCCGTCGCCCCGGCCTTCGGCCATTCCCATCGTCAAGGAATACCGTGCCGCCGTCGACAACTCCGACCAGACGCCCTCGTACGAAGGCCTGGAAGGCTTCATTGCCGCCAAGGTGGTGGGCGAAGCGGTGCGGCGCGCGGGCCGCAGCTTTACCACCGCCAGCCTGCAGCGCGTGATGACGGCCATGACCGACTACGACGTGGGCGGCTTTCGCATCAACCTGCGGCCCGGCCTGCGCGATCCGTCGCGGAACATCGACCTGATCAGCATCTCGGCGGACGGCCGCGTTTTGCGCTGAACATGCGCAGATACGCGCTGAGTGCGCCGGGCTACCCGCTGCGCACCAGTGCCTGCAGCGCATCGACCGACAGAAGCTCGATGCGCCCGTAGCTCAGCGAAATCACCTCGTCGCGCGCCAGCGCGTTGAGCTCCTTCGAGAGCGTCTGGCGCGTGACGCCGAGCATCATGGCCAGCGCTTCCTGCGGCAGCATCAGCGTGCGGCGCAATTGCACCGATTGCGTGGCGTCGCCGCGCGCCAGCACCAGCAGGCGGTGCGCCACGCGCGCGCGCAGGCTGCGCAGCGTGGCATCTTCGGTCAGCCCGTAGAGCATGCGCACCCTTGCGGCCAGCATCATGGCAATGGCGTTGGCAAAGACCACGTCGCGCATCTGCTGCGCAAAAGCTTCGGGCGGCACCACCAGCAGGTCGAGCGGCTCCAGCGCGGTGGCATCGTGCGTGCGCGGCGAGCCGTCGAGCAGCGTGATCTCGCCGAACCAGTTGCCGGGCTCGAGCACCGCAAGGATGGCCTCGCGCCCGTCCTGCCGCAGCGACGATATCTTGATGGTGCCGGCCACCAGGCCATAAAAGCCGCCGCCCGCCGCATGCACCGGGTCGCCCTGGCGAAACACCATGGCACCGCGCCGCAGGTGGATGAGCTCGGCCGCGCCAAGCAAGGCCTCGCGCTGCGCCCGCGGAATGCTCGTGAACCACGGGTTGCGCTCCATCGCAGCCAGGTGCGAAGCGGAAAGGCGCGGCTTGGGAGCGGGCATCAGGGGTTTTCCAGACCCCTGCATTGTCAAATCCTTGACAGTTGCACGTCAAGCACAGGTCTACAGTGGCCGGCACCCCACAAGAACGGAGACCACAAGATGAGCGAACGGGCGAGTTTCACCAGCATGCAGCAGAGCACGCGCGAAGACTGGCAACTGATCGGCGGCGAGTTCAGGCAATTTGCAGGCGGCCTTCCCGCGCGCGTGATCAGGCACCTGCAGATCCTCGAAGGCGACTACGGCGGCTTTCCGGTCGACCGCTACACCCATTCGCTGCAAACCGCGACCCGCGCGCTGCGCGACGGCCGCGACGAGGAATACGTGGTGTGCGCGCTGCTGCACGACATCGGCGACACGCTCGGCAGCTTCAACCACCCCGACATTGCAGCCGCAATCCTCAAGCCCTTCGTGAGCGAGGCCAACCACTGGATGGTGCAGCACCACGGCATCTTCCAGGGCCACTACTTCTTTCACCACATTGGCCTGGACCGCGACATGCGCGACAACTTCAGGAACCACCCGCACTACGAGCGCACGGCCGAGTTCTGCGCGCTGTACGACAACCCGGCCTTCGACCCCAAGGCCGAGACGCTGCCCATCAGCGAATTCGAACCCATGCTGCAGCGCCTGATGGCGCAGCCCAAGCAGAGCATCTACAAGGCCGCGATGAAAGAGCCGGCCGCCGCCTGACACCCCGACAAAGGACACACCATCATGAACGCAAACTCCCAATCCGAAATCCAGAAGCTCGTGTCCGCCGAAGAGTGGCAGCTGCGCGTCGACCTTGCCGCCTGCTACCGCCTGGTGGCGCTCTACGGCTGGAGCGACCTGGTGTTCACGCACATCAGTGCGCGCATTCCGGGGCCCGAGCACCACTTCCTCATCAACCCCTACGGCCTGATGTTCGACGAGATCACCGCGTCCAGCCTGGTCAAGGTCGACCAGCAGTGCAACAAGATCATCGAGTCGCCCTACCCCGTCAACCCGGCCGGCTTCGTGATCCACAGCGCCGTGCATGCCGCGCGCGAAGACATCCAGTGCGTGCTGCACACCCATACCAAGGCCGGCATTGCCGTGAGCGCGCAGAAAAACGGCGTGCTGCCCATCAGCCAGCAATCGACCTTCGTGCTGGCCTCGCTGGCCTACCACGACTACGAAGGCGTGGCCTTCCGCGACGACGAGAAGCCGCGCCTGCAGGCCGACATGGGCAACGCCAATTTCCTGATGCTGCGCAACCACGGCCTGCTGACTTGCGGCAAGACCATTGCAGACGCGTTCCTTTCGATGTACACCTTCGAGAACACCTGCCAGATCCAGATTGCGGCGCAGTCCGGCGGCGGCGAGCTCACGCAAGTGAACCCGAAGATCGTCGAGGGCGTGGGCCAGGCGATGAAGGTGCAGACGGGCGGCCTGGGTGGGCAGTTCGTCTGGCCGTCGCTCATTCGCAAGCTCGACCGCATCGACGACAGCTACAAGCAATAAGACGCGCCGATTCCGGTTTGCACGGCTGCCAGCGCCTGCGCGACAGGTGCCGGCAGCCATTTTTTTAGAAGAATCAGAAAGAGGAGACAACAAGGCATGGACGCTACGCTCATCGTGACCCGGTTTCTGTTCGGCGCGCTGGCGCTGGTGATGTTCGGGCTCGGGCTTTCGCTCTCGCTGGAGGACTTCCGGCGGCTTTTCAAGCACCCCAAGGCGGTGACCATTGCGCTCGCGCTGCAGGTTCTCGGCCTGCCGCTGGCCTGCTACGCCATCATCGTCGGCTTCGGCCTGTCGCCGGTGTTCGCCATCGGGCTCATGCTGCTAGCGGCTTCGCCGGGCGGCATTTCGGCCAACCTTTTCTCGCACCTGTTCGGCGGCAACGTGGCCATGAACATCTCGCTTACGGCCGTGAACACGCTGCTGTCGATCGTCACGCTGCCGCTCATCGCCAACTGGGCCATCGGGCACTTTGCGCAAAGCGGCCAGGTGGTGCCGCTGCAAACGCGCAAGCTGGTGGAGGTGATCGCCATCGTGCTGGTGCCGGTGGCCATCGGCATGTTCGTGGCCTCGCGCAAGCCCGGCTTCGCGGCGCGCATGGAAAAGCCGACCAAGATCTTCAGCGCCGTGGTGCTCGCGGTGGTCACGGTGCTGGCCATTGCCAACGAGTGGAAGACCATCACGGCCACCTTCGCCGAAATCGGCTTGCCGGTGCTGCTGTTCAACCTGCTGAGCCTGCTGGCGGGCTACTACCTGAGCCGCGCCGCGGGCCTGGACAAGCCGCTTGCCACCGCCATCAGCTACGAGATCGGCATCCACAACTCCACCCTGGCCATCTTCATCGCGGTGAGCGTGCTCGGCAGCTTTCAGCTCGCGTTGCCGGCCGCCATCTATTCGGTGGTGATGTACATCACCGCCCCGCTCTTCGGCTGGCTGCTGCTGCGCAAGCGGCAACCGCAGGCTGTGCCTGCGCGATGATGCGGGCATGGAACTGAGGCAACTGCGTTACTTCGTCAAGGTCTGCGAACTCCGCAGCATGGGCCGCGCGGCCGTCGAGTTGGGCGTCGTCACGTCGGCGCTCAGCCAGCAGATCAGCCGGCTCGAGAGCGAGCTTTCGACACGGCTGCTGCAGCGCAGCTCGACCGGCGTGGTGCCCACCGATGCGGGCCTGGCCTTCTTGCACCAGGCGCAGCTCACGCTGCGGCATGCCGACGACGCCGTGCGCGCGGCGCAGCAGGCGCGCCTTTCTGGCCACGTGAGCGTGGGCCTGGCACCCACCACGGCCACGGTGCTCGGCGTGCCGCTGATGCGCGCCATGCAAGAGCGCTACCCCGAGGTGCGGCTGCACATGGTCGAGGCGCTCTCGGGCCACCTCACCACCATGCTGCATGCGCGCCAGCTCGACCTGGCGGTGCTGTTCCAGACCGACACGCCGCGGCGCTGGAGCGTGCTGCCGCTATTGGCGGAAAAGCTGTTCGTCATCGCATCGCCGAATCTCGCGCACCGCCCCCTGGGTACCAAGGTGCGGCTGTCGCAGCTGGCCGATGTGCCACTCATCCTGCCCAGCGGCAGCCATGGCTTGCGCGCCACGCTGATGGCGGCGTTTGCGCGCGCCCGCATCTCGCCGCGCATCGTCGCCGAAGTGGACGGCCTGGCATTGTTGATGGACGCAGTGCGCGCAGGCCACGGCGCGACCATCCAACCCGGTGCCGCCACGGCCCGGCACGACCGCGACGACCTGCAGCTCACGCAGATCAGCGATGCGCATGTGGGCCGCCGCAACCTGCTCGTCAGCCTGTCGGACGACGAGCTTTCGCCCGCCGCCCTCGCTGCGCGCGTGGTGCTTGCAGACACCGCCCGCTCCCTGGTGCGCGAAGGCCGCTGGACCGGCGCCAGCCTTCTCGAAAACTGAACACCCGTTGCCTCTTTCGGCCTTTCGCGTGAAGGCCCAGCTCCCTAAAGTCTCCTGCATTGCAAGGAGACCCACGAGTGATAGATGTACTGGTTGCCGGCGGCGGCAATGCCGCGCTGTGCGCCGCGCTGATGGCGCGCGAGGCCGGCGCTTCGGTGCTGCTGCTCGAAGCCTCGCCCAAGGAATGGCGCGGCGGCAATTCGCAGCACACCCGCAACCTGCGCTGCATGCACGACGCACCGCAGGACGTGCTGATCGACGCCTACCCTGAAGAGGAGTACTGGCAAGACCTGCTGAAGGTGACCGGCGGCCTCACAAACGAGCACCTGGCACGCCTGGTGATTCGCGCCTCGTCCAACTGCCGCGACTGGATGCGCAGCCACGGCGTGCACTTCCAGCCGCCGCTTTCGGGCGCGTTGCATGTGGCGCGCACCAATGCCTTCTTCATGGGCGGCGGCAAGGCGCTGGTCAACGCCTATTACCGCAGCGCTGAAAAGCTGGCCGTGCAGATCCGCTACGACACGCCCGTGGCCTCGGTGGAGCTCGACGGCGACCGCTTCGTGGCCGTGCGCACCGAGGCCGGCCAACGCATCGAGGCGAAGAGCTGCGTGCTGGCCGCGGGTGGCTTCGAGTCGAACCGCGAATGGCTGCGCGAGGCCTGGGGCCAGAACGAGCGCGGCGAATGGCCGGCCGACAACTTCCTGATCCGCGGCACGCGCTTCAACCAGGGCGTGCTGCTCAAGCACATGATCGAAGCCGGCGCCGACAGCATCGGCGATCCGTCGCAGGGCCACATGGTGGCCATCGATGCACGCGCACCGCTGTACGACGGCGGCATCTGCACGCGCATCGACTGCGTCTCGCTCGGCGTGGTGGTCAACCGCGAAGCGCAGCGCTTCTACGACGAGGGCGAAGACTTCTGGCCCAAGCGCTATGCGATCTGGGGCCGGCTCGTGGCTCAGCAGCCTGGGCAGATCGCGTGGTCGGTCATCGACCAGAAGGCCGTCGGCCGCTTCATGCCGCCGGTGTTCACCGGCACGCAGGCAAACACGCTCGGCGAACTCGCGCAGAAGATCGGACTGGACGAAGCCGCGTTCGTGCGCACCGTGCAGGACTACAACGCCGCCTGCCGCGTCGGCCGCTTCGACCACACCGCCCTAGACGACTGTCATACCGAAGGCCTCTCGCCCGCCAAGACGCACTGGGCGCGCCCGCTCGACACCGCCCCCTTCTACGCCTACCCCGTGCGTCCCGGCATCACCTTCACCTATCTCGGTCTGAAGGTGGACGAGACGGCCGCAGTGCGCTTTGGCGGCCGGCCAAGCCCCAACCTCTTCGTGGCCGGAGAAATGATGGCCGGCAACGTGCTGGGCAAGGGCTACACCGCCGGCGTGGGCATGAGCATCGGCACGGCCTTCGGGCGCATCGCCGGCACGCAGGCTGCGCGCGCGGCAAAGAACCTTTCGAAGAATTCCCCGGAGGCCGCCCTTGCAGCAGCTCACTGACCTCGTCGCGCGTGCCCGTGCGGATGCCGACGGCATCGGCAGCGCCTCGCCGCGCGTGATTCCGATCCGCCCCGCCCTGCCTCTGACTGCGAGCGAGGGCGAGGTGGCGCGCATCCTGCAGATCTGCAACGCCTGCCGCTACTGCGAAGGTTTTTGCGCCGTGTTTCCCGCAATGACGCGGCGGCTCGACTTCGGCAAGGCGGACACGCACTACCTTGCCAACCTGTGCCACAACTGCGGCTCCTGCCTGCATGCGTGCCAATATGCGCCGCCGCACGAGTTTGCGGTGAACGTGCCGCAAGCCATGGCGCAGGTGCGCATGCAGACGTATCACGACTACGCCTGGCCGCCCGCAATGGGCATGCTCTACAAGAAGGCCGGCCTCACCGTAGCGCTCGCACTGGCCGCCGGCCTTGCGCTGTTCCTGGTGCTGGCCGTGGCAATGACGGGATCGCTGCTGCACGAGCCGCTCGCGGGCAATTTCTACGCGATTTTTCCGCACAACTTCCTGGCGCTAGTGTTCGGCGTTGTGTTCGGCTGGGTGGTGTTCGCGCTGGGCATGGGCACGCGCCGGTTCTGGCGCGAGGTGTCGCCCGCTCAAGAAAGCGCGCCGGCCGAAGTGGCCGGCGTGCGCGCCGCAGCCAGCGCCGAGGCGGCGCACGACGTGCTGCGCCTCAAGTACCTGGACGGTGGCCACGGCCAAGGCTGCAACAACAAGGACGACCGCTTCACGCTCTGGCGGCGGCGCTTTCACCACTTCACCTTCTACGGCTTCATGCTGTGCTTTGCCTCCACCTGCGTCGCAACGCTGTACCACTACCTGCTCGACCTGCAAGCGCCCTACGCGCTCACCAGCCTACCGGTGCTGCTCGGCACCGCGGGCGGCATCGGCCTGGTGATCGGCCCCGTCGGGCTGCTGTGGATGAACCTGCGGCGCAATGCCGCGCACGGCGACATTGCGCAGCGGCCGATGGACCGCGGCTTCATCGCGCTGCTGCTGCTCATCAGCCTGACCGGCCTTGCGCTGCTTGCCTGGCGCGACACGGCCTTCATGGCGCTGCTGCTCGCGGTGCACTTGGGCGTGGTGATGGCGCTCTTCCTGACCCTGCCCTACGGCAAGTTCGCGCACGGCATCTTCCGCTCGGCGGCGCTGCTGAAGTTCGCGATTGAAAAACGCCTGTCCAGCCGCCTGCAGCTGGGCGGCGACTGGCCGCCGCGCCGACGAGAACAGGCTTTAAACCACGTGTAACAGCTCAAAAGCCCGACCGTTTCCGTGCGGTCGGGCTTTGGCGTGAGAATGGCGGGCCATGCACGTTCGAACCCCCGCCATGGCGGCCCTGCTGGGCTTGGCCTGTTTTCTCTCTCCCGTTTCCGCCGTCACCCCCGTCTCACAGAGAGCCCCTGCAACCCCCGCAGGGCCTCAAGGCGCGGACGCGCGTATCGATTCGCTTGTCGCCCGCATGACGGTCGAAGAGAAGGTGGGCCAGCTCAGCCTCTACGGCCCCGCCGACACCAACATTCCCGGCAACCCCCAGGCCGGCCAGCGCAATGCGCAGCAAGAGATCGACGACGTGCGCGCCGGCCGGCTCACAGGCCTGTTCAACAACCAGGGGCTGGAGCGCAAGCGCGTGCTGCAAGAGGTGGCCGTGCGCGAATCGCGCCTGGGCATTCCGCTGCTCTACGGCGCCGACGTGATCCACGGCTTTCGCACCATCTTCCCCATGCCCCTGGCAGAGGCCGCCAGCTGGGAGCCCGAACTAGCCGAGCGCACCGCGCGCGCGGCGGCGGTGGAAGCCAGCGCCGACGGCTTTCGCTGGACCTTTGCGCCCATGGTGGACATTGCCCGCGATGCACGCTGGGGTCGCGGCATCGAGGGTGCCGGCGAAGACGTGTACCTGGCCAACCTGTTCGCGGCGGCGCGCGTGCGCGGCTTCCAGGGCAGCGACCTCTCGCGCGGCGATGCATTGCTGGCCACGCCCAAGCACTTTGCGGCCTATGGTGCGGCCGAGGGCGGACTCGACTACGCAGCCACCGACATTTCCGAACGCACGCTGCGCCAGGTGTACCTGCCGCCGTTCCGCGCCGCGCTGGACGCGGGTGCGCTCTCGGTGATGAGCGCCTTCAACGAGATCTCCGGCATCCCCTCGATCGCCAACCCGGCGCTGCTGACGGGCGTGCTGCGCGACGAGTGGAAGTTCAAGGGCTTCGTGGTTTCTGACTACACCGCCGACGAGGAGCTCATTGCCCACGGCTACGCCGCCAATGGGCGGCAAGCGGCCAAGCAGTCGTTCCTGGCCGGCACCGATGTCAGCATGCAGAGCGGCTTGTACATGCGCTACCTGCCCGAACTCGTGGCCTCGGGCGAAGTGCCGATGGCCCGGCTGGACGACGCGGTACGCCGCGTGCTGTGGGTCAAGCAGAAGCTCGGCTTGTTCGACCAGCCCTTTCGCGGGCTCGACGGCCCACCGGCGCAGGCCCGCGCAGAAAATCCCGCGCACATTGCGCTGGCGCGCGAGGACGCCCGCCGTTCCATCGTGATGCTGAAGAACGAACGTGCAGTGCTCCCGCTGCCCAAGTCCGGCAAGAAGATCGCGCTGATCGGCCCCTTCGCCTCCGGCACGCAAGACCTGCTCGGCGCCTGGAGCCTGTTCCCGGGCCAGTCGGCCCCCGTCGGCATTGAAGACGGCCTGCGTGCGGCGCTGCGCGACCCTTCGACCTTGACCGTGGTGCGCGGCTCGGGCATCGAGTCGCCGCTGCCGGGCGGCATCGAAGCCGCGGTGGCGGCCGCGCGCAACGCCGACGTAGTGGTGCTCGCCGTCGGGGAGGGCCAACTCATGTCGGGCGAGGCCCGTTCGCGCACCGATATCGGCCTTCCCCAGGCGCAGCAAGAGTTGGCCGAAGCGGTGGCCGCCGCCGGCAAGCCCGTGGTCGTGCTGTTGAGCAACGGCCGTGCAATGGCGCTGCGGGGCGCCGTGCGCAATGCCGACGCGATTCTCGTCACCTGGTTTCTGGGCGTGCAAACGGGCTCCGCCATTGCGGACGTGGTGTTCGGCGACTTCAACCCGTCGGGCCGGTTGCCGGTGAGCTTTCCACAAACCTCGGGACAAGTGCCTTTCTACTATGGGCAGAAGCGCACCGGCCGCCCGTTACCCGAAAACGACCAGGCCATGGCTTTCAAGACCCGATACGTGGACACCACGAACCAGGCGCTCTACCCCTTCGGATACGGCATCGGCTATGCACCGGTGCGCTACGACGGCGTCGAACTCAGCCGCGACCGGGTGCCGCTTGGCAGCACCCTGCGTGTGCGAGCCACCGTAACCAACACAGGCCAGCGCGAGGCCGAGGAAGTGGTGCAGTTGTACACCGCCGAACGCGCAGCGAGCGTGACGCGGCCCGTGCGCGAACTCAAGAACTTTCAAAAGGTGCGCATCGAGCCCGGCGCATCGAAGGTCGTCGAGTTCACGCTGGGTGCAGAAGACCTGCAGTTCATCGGCCGCGACATGAAGCCGACCGTCGAACCCGGCGAGTTCGACTTGTGGGTGGCGCCTTCGGCTACCGGCGGCATCCGAAAGAGCTTTGCGCTGACGCGGGAGTGATGCGCTCATGACTACACCCGTGCCCATCGAACAGCGGTTGGAACTCGTCTCCGAGACGGACATCGAGACCTACTGGTTCAAGCCGACCGGCGCCGCTCTCGCAGCACTGGGCAAACGGAACGGACCTGCATGCGCACCGGTGCTTCAGTACAAAGTACTTTCCAGCGACAGCATTGAGCTTGCCGACAGCGAGCGCGTGATCGCGATCTGGACCCGCATCGAAATCGACGGCGGTGTCCTGCGCGCTGAGTGCAACGGAAAGATCAAGATCTTCCGCATCGGCTGATGGGGTGGATGCTCCCAACGGAAACGGGCCCGAAGGCCCATTTCATTGGAGAGCGGCGGGCTTACAGGCCAGCTTGGCGCGTGAACGACACGCTGGGCTTCTTGTAGGCTTGCGGCACTTCGTCGCGGTAGAACGCGCGGCGGTCGAGGCTGGCCAGCGGGTCGTGTGCCTTGGCAACGGCTTCGGCCTGGATCACCGAGCGGTCGGCGGTCGAGGTAAAGGCTTGTGCGCCGGCGCTGGCGCCTTCGCTGTATTCATTGCCGGCGCGAGCGGCGGCAACGGCTTGCGGAGCAACTTCGGAGCGCGACACGCCCGAGTTCACAGTCAGCACGCCTTCATAGGTTTCTGCTTGCGCACCGGCGGCAGCCAGGAGCGAGAGAGCAGCGGCAGCGAGGATCTTCGAGGCATTCATTTCAATCTCCTAATGGGTTGGTTGGTGAGAAGAAGTTTGATCCCGAACACCCATGAAAAAACGCCGCAAAACGAATCACGGCGTTCACGAGATTGAAACAATCGGGCAGGTGCCAAGGCATCGCTGCCTCGCCACCCGCCTCGCAGTCTTAGCGCAGGATTAGTGCGAAATCATCCACGGCCGCTTCGACGGCGCCGACTTTGCACCGCTGGGCGCCGTTACCGTTGCGCTGCGCCGCGATGCTCCCGAGCAGCATCCGCAGCCCGCCGGATGCTTGAAGCGCGCGTAGTCGCGCGAGCTGCCCGGCTCATGCCTTGCACGCTCGTTGGTCTCCATGGCACGGCGAGTGCCCGAGGCCATCAGTGCGAGCCGCGGTGCGGCCGAAAGCACGCGCGGCGATGCGCATCCGCAATCAGGGCAAGCGGCCGGCTCGTCGCGCTGGCCCGAGGGCCGCAGCGCCTCGAAACCGCCGCACTGGCCGCAGGCGTAGTCGTAGGTGGGCATGGGTGCGTCAGACCAGGTCGTGCGAGAGCGGCATGTCGATGCTGCCGTCGATCATCTTCACCGGGCCCGCCGCATTCGGGTTGATGTCGAAGTCGAAGATCTGCGTGGGCAGCCAGAGCGTGGCGCAAGAGTTGGGCACGTCGACCACGCCGCTGATGTGGCCCTGCACGGGCGCGGTGCCCAAGATCGAATAGGCCTGCGCGCCCGAGTAGCCGAACTTCTTCAGGTACTCGATGGCATTGAGGCACGCTTGCCGGTAGGCCACGTTCACGTCGAGGTAGTACTGCTTGCCGGCCTCGTCGACCGAGATGCCTTCGAAGATGAGGTAGTCGTTGTACTGCGGCGTGATCACACTCGGCTTGAAGATCGGATTCTTGATGCCGTACTTGGCCATGCCGCCCTTGATGAGGGTGACCTTCATGTGCACCCAGCCCGCCATTTCGATGGCGCCGCAGAAGGTGATTTCGCCGTCGCCCTGGCTGAAGTGCAGATCGCCCACGCTGAGGCCCGCACCGTCTACATACACGGGGAAGAAAACCTTGGAGCCGCGCGACAGATCCTTGATGTCGCAGTTGCCGCCGTGCTCTCGCGGCGGCACGGTGCGCGCACCTTCGGCCGCGGCCTTGGCGCGGGCGTCGCCTGTCATCTTGCCCATGTGGGCAGTGCCTGCGAACGGTGGATTGGCAAGGCCGGGCACGCGGTCTGGGTCAGTTGCAATGAGTTTGCCTTCGCGCTCGTTCCACATGTCGAGCATGGGCTTGTCGGGCAGGCAGCCGATCAGGCCGGGATGGATGAGGCCCGCAAAGTTGACGCCCGGCACGTGGCGCGAGCTGGTGAACATGCCCTTGAAGTCCCAGATGGATTTTTGCGCTTCGGGAAAATGATCGGTCAGGAAGCCGCCGCCGTTCTTCTTCGAGAAAAATCCGTTGAAGCCCCACAGGCTGTCCTGCTTGGCGCCGATGTCGAGCAGGTCGACCACCAGCAGGTCGCCGGGCTCGGCGCCCTTCACGCCCACGGGGCCAGACAGGTAGTGCACGGTGCTCAAGTCGATGTCGCGCACGTCGTCGGCGCTGTCGTTGTTCTTGATGAATCCGCCGGTCCAGTCGAAGGTTTCAAGAATGAAGTCGTCGCCCGGGTTGACCCAGCAGGCCATCGGAATGTCCGGATGCCAGCGGTTGTGGATCATCTCGTTCTCGGTGGGCGACTTGGTCAGGTCGACCTTGATCAGCGTGTCCGTCATTTGCAGTGGCTCCTGGTTGGGTTGTGGTTAAACGAAGAAGGTCATACGGAGAGATAGGCCTTGATGTGATCGACGTCGGTCTTGTCGCGCGCGGTCTCGTGCACGAGCCGGCCGCCCTCGATCACGAACAACCGGTCGGCCACATCCATCGCAAAGCTCAGCACCTGCTCGGACACGACAATGGTGATGCCGCGCAGCTTGCGGATCTCGTTGAGGGCCTTGGCAATGTCCTTGATGATCGAAGGCTGGATACCCTCGGTAGGCTCGTCGAGCAGCAGCACCTTGGGGTCAGTAACAAGGGCTCGCGCAATGGCAAGCTGCTGTTGCTGCCCGCCGGAGAGGTTTCCGCCCTTGCGGCGCTTCATGTCCCAGAGCACGGGGAACAGCGCGTAAATTTCTTCGGGAATGCGTTTTGTCTTCGAGTTCTCGAGGCCGGTCTGAATGTTTTCTTCGACCGTCAATGTCGGAAAGATCATGCGACCCTGCGGTACGTAGGCAATGCCCTTGGCCACGCGCTTGAAGCTTTCGTCGCGCGACACGTCCTGCCCCGCCACTTCGATGCGGCCACTCTTCAGCGGCAGCACGCCCATGAGGCTCTTGAACAGCGTGGTCTTGCCCATGCCGTTGCGGCCCATGATGGCTATTGTTTCGTTGGCATGGCCTTCGAAGGAGATGCCGTGCAGGGCTTCGCTCTGGCCGTAGGCTGTGTGCAGGTCATCGACCTTCAGCATGATGTTGCTCATGTCACTTCCTGGGGTGTTCGTTGTTGGCGCTGTTGTTGTTGGCGCTGTTGTTGTTGGCGCTGTTGTTCAGGGCTTGTGCAAAGGCCACCGGGTACTCCCCTCCGCGAATGTCCCCCGGGGCTGCGCCCCTCCTCCTTTATTTCGCT